>JAWOFC010000076.1:0-3423 GCA_046482455.1 Halanaerobacter sp.
TTACAAGAAAAGCAGAGATTAAGTGATAGAGAGATTCAAGAGGCACGCAGTAGCCTGCGAGAAGAACGAAAAGAAATAAAGAACGAAAAGAATGAACTAGTGGCTGAGAATGAGCAAGAAGATGAGATACCAGAGCTTAAAGAAGGAGATAAAGTTAAGATAAAGAGTGTTAATAAAAAGGGTAAAGTAATTGATTTAGATCTTGATAAAGAAGAAGCTGTAGTCCAGTCAGGCGTTATGAAAGTTACAGTAGATTTAAAGAAGCTAGCCAGAGTAGAGAATAAGGAGAGTAAGTCTTCCACTGGAAAAGTTAATATTAGCAATGTTAAGCAGCAGAAAGTAAGTAATATCTCTACAAAATTAGATTTAAGAGGTATGAGAGCTGGAGAAGCTAGGGATAAACTACTTAAATATTTAGATGATGTAATCTTAAGTAATTTAAATCAAGTAGAGATTGTACATGGTAAAGGGACAGGTGTCTTACGGGATGTAGTAGATGAAACTTTAAAGAATTATCCTAGTGTTAAGGAATATAGGCTCGGTAAACCCAAAGAAGGCGGTAGTGGAGTAACAATTGTTAAATTAGAATCTTAAATTTTAAATAAAAAGAGGTTAAGGACAGCATTGTCCTTAACCTCTTTTTCTATATTGTTTATAGTTTTTTTATTTCTGATTTTTTTACTTCTTATTATTTTTTAATCATTAATAGAGTTGAAAAAGTCTAAGATTCTATCTTTAATCTTCTTTTCTTTCTCCTCAGGAGTATGCTTTTTACAGGGGTCTTGAGGTACTTTTTTATAAATATAATCACCCTCTTCATCAGTTAGAGGTAATTTAGGATCTTTTTTATTAGAGCTTTTTTCAGTAGAATCCTCTTCAACCTCTTTATCCTGCTCAGTCTTTTTAATTGGGACTTCATTCTTATCTACTAAAAAACCAGTTTCAACTTGATACTTTAATTTCTCGATTTTGTCATCAGGACAGTATTTAGTAGCTAATTTTCCTGTTGAAGTATCAACTTCTACTTCTTTAGTCTCTTTATGAAGCGAACATTCCTCTTCTGGTGCACTATCCTTTAAGAATAATTCTTCTCTTTGTGTCTGAGATGGACAATATTGATTAGGGATTTTACCGCTTTCGATACATATTTCTTTTGTGATTACACTATTTGGTTTAGAGAAGCTCTTAATTGGTCTATTCTTTACAACTTCTCTCATATAATTCCCCCATAATTTAGCGGCATCACCACTAGAGATGGTTTGTACAATTTCTTCTCCATCATCATCTGTGATTATATCACCGGAGTCATCTTTTTTAGGATACTTCATTTCCTGTGGTTGGTCTTCTCCGATCCAGATGCTAGTTGCTAATTTAGGGGTAAAACCGACAAACCAAGCATCTGTATAGTTAGAGGTAGTTCCTGTCTTGCCAGCAGCAGGTCTATTTAATTTAGCTCGCCAACCAGTTCCCCAGACTTCAGGTCCTCTTGCTATAGCTGATTTTAGCATATCTGTTATTAGATAAGATACTCCTTCATCTAGAACAACCTCTTTTTTAGTTTCATTTTCAGCTTCATTATTCCAAATTAGATTGCCATAATTATCATATACTTTAGTAATAGCAATTGGATTCGTTTTAATTCCTCCTGTAGCAAAAACGCTATAAGCTTGAGTCATCTGTAAAGGTGTAACTCCCCTAGTTATTCCGCCTAGGGCAAGAGGTAAATTTTTATCGTTTTGGGTTAAACTACTTATTCCTAAATTTTGGGCTGTATCTATAGTTTCAGGTATACCTATCTCGTCTAATAGTTTAACTGCCATAACATTAATCGATTTAGCTAAACCCATTCTTAAAGTAGTGGGTCCTAGATATTTACCATTATAGTTTTTAGGTATCCAAGCATCATCTTTAAATTTAGTCTTATATTCTTTTAGACTATCATCAATTATGCTGCCTGTTCCCATGCCTTGTTCAACTGCAGTAGTATAAACAAAAGGTTTAAAGGCAGAACCAGGTTGTCTATAAGCTTGAGTAACACGATTGAATTTATCATCACCTCTCCCCCCTACCATAGCTTTAATATGACCATTATTAGGGTCAACTGTGACTAAGCTTAACTGCGGTTGTTTATCACCTTTACCTGCTTGCTTGGAGGTGGTGGGAATATGGCCTTCTTGGAGTGCTGTTTTGATTGATTCATTGGCTTTTTTTTGCATTTTTACATCAAGAGTGGTGTGTACTTCTAGGCCACCAGTATAAGCTCTTTGTGATCCAAATTTATCGATTAATTTTTTTCTAATATGAGTAATAAAATAAGGGGCTAATTTTTTATTATCTTTAGTTGGTCGTTCTAAATTGATAGACTCTTCCTTGGCTTTCTGAGCTTCTTCTTTAGTAATATGCCCCTGTTCTGCCATTTTAGTTAAGACGAGATCTCTCCGTGCTTTAGCTGCATCTTTATTGCGATAAGGAGAGTAGCCATTTGGTGCTTTAATTAAAGCAGCTATGAGGGCACTTTCAGCAATAGTTAACTCTTCTACATCTTTATTGAAGTAAGATTTAGCAGCACTCTGCACCCCATATGCACTATGACCTAAGAATATTTCATTAAGATAGAATTCTAAAATTTCATTTTTAGTATACATTCTTTCAAATTGAAGGGCAATATACATCTCTTGAAACTTACGAGAAAAGAGCTTTTCATGAGTTAATAATACATTTTTAGCTAGCTGTTGGGTGATTGTACTAGCACCTTCAACTTTTGCCATATGCTTTAAGTCAACCCAAATTGCTCTGATTATACCTTTGAAATCTAAGCCGTGATGACTTCTAAATCGTTCATCTTCAATTGAGATAACAGCATTTTGTAAATGTTTAGGTATCTGGTCTAAACTAGCATAAACTCTATTTTCTTTGTATAATTTGGTTAAAGGGTCACCATTTGAGGCATATATGACAGTACTTTCGCTTGTCTTCCACTGTCCATAATCAGAAATATCTGGACTTTCACTAATTACCCAAGTAATTACTCCAATTGCACTGCCGAGACCAATAGCAAAGATTAGTATAATAGAAATTATAGCTAATTGACTAAACTTTTGTTTCCAATTTATCATCTAAATCCTCCTTTCACAAAATTATTATAACATAAAATTTTACCTATATATAGTCATTCCCGAATTTTTTCTAGCTAATCACTTGTGAAGACCAATTTTGAGTAAAGAGCTAAATTAATTGATATTTAAATTTAATTGTGATAAAATTCAGTTTGAATAATTCTATTAGGAGCTATGAAACAACTTATAAATTAATCACTAATAGTACTCAAAGTTAGTCAAAGTTGTTTTATTGCTTTCAAGGTTAAGAGAAGTGTAGAGGATAGAAATATCCTCAGCACGATTTATCTACGTTATTTGGTTAAAG
>JAWOFC010000087.1:0-9247 GCA_046482455.1 Halanaerobacter sp.
GATAAGTGCTTTAGCTACTAAATCAAAAGAAGAGGTCAAGAAAGTGATACCTTTAGTTGAGAAGTTTCAAAATGATTTAGGTACAGTTAAAGAAGAGGCATTAAATTCACAAGAGAATGTAAAAGCGAATTTCAATAATAGTGATAAAATAAGTTCATCTATTCAACAGATGAGTTCAGCAATTGAACATATTAATCAAGAAGTTGAGGAACTTGATTTAGATAATAAAGAATTTCTAGAAAAGTTAGATTAATAGGGTAATATCTGATAAACTATGACTAATCTCAGTCTAAATCTATTTATTATTTTAAAGCAGGTGATATAGATGCGCGAAGAAGAAGATTTAATCGGTACTAAAGAATTAGATGATGAAGCTTATTATGGCATTCATACAGCTCGTGCTCAAGAAAATTTCAATCTAACTGGAAGACAGGTTAATGGGGAGTTAATCAAAGCAATTGTAGAAGTTAAGAAAGCTGCAGCAGTAGTTAATCATGAGATTGATAGATTAGAAGAGGAGAAGAAAGATGCTATTGTTAGATCATGTGAAGAGATTTTAGCTGGAGGCTTAGAGGATGAATTTAAGCTTGATGCTTTGCAGGGGGGAGCTGGGACTTCCACAAATATGATGGTCAATGAAGTATTAGCTAATCGAGCAATTGAAATTTTAGGTGGTACTAAAGGTGATTATGAGTTAATCCATCCGAATCAAGATCTTAATTTAGGACAGTCGACGAATGATGTCTATCCAACTGCTCTTAAATTAGCCTCTCTGCGTCTATTAATTCCGTTAACAGAAGAGGTAGCTGCTCTCCAGGAGGCGCTGCAGGATAAGGAACGTGAGTTTGCTAATATCTTGAAGTTAGGTCGGACCCAATTACAAGATGCAGTACCAATTACTTTAGGTCAAGAATTTTCTGCTTATGCAGAAGCAATTAGCCGTGATCGCTGGAGGCTATATAAAGTATCAGAGCGCTTAAAGAAGGTGAATTTAGGTGGTACAGCAGTCGGGACAGGATTAAATGCTGCACCAAAATTTATCTTTAAGGTAGTACAGGAGTTAAGGCGCAATACTGATGTGACTTTGGCCCATGCTGAGAATATGATTGATAATACTCAAAACCTAGACGTTTTTGTTGAGGTTTCAGGACTACTTAAATCCTTAGCTGTTAATTTAAATAAGATTGCTAATGATTTAAGATTACTTTCGTCTGGTCCTAAAGGGGGCATTGGAGAGATCAAATTACCTCAAGTACAGCCAGGTTCTTCGATTATGCCCGGTAAGATAAATCCGGTAATTCCTGAAGCAGTTAATCAACTCAGCTTTTTAGTAAGCAGTAATGACCAAGCGATTACTCTAGCAGCCCAGTCAGGCCAATTAGAGTTAAATGCTATGCTGCCGCTATTGGCTGATAAGTTTTTAGAGAGTTTAGCAACCTTAACCAATGGAGTGCAGATGTTTAGAGAAAAATGTATTGTAGGGATTAAAGCTCAAGAAGAACGCTGTCGTGAATTATTAGATGGTAGTTTAGGTCTATTAACTGCTTTAAATCCTTATTTAGGTTATAAGTTAACAACTGAAATAGCAAAAGAAGTTTTGGAAAGTGATAAGACGGTTAAAGAAGCAGTTTTAGAAAGAGAAGTCTTTACTGTTGAAGAGCTAGAGGAGATTTTAAGCCCGCAAGAAATGACTAAACCTGGTATTGCAGGAAAAAATAAATAATACTAACTCCAGTATGTCCTTGAAAAAGGTCATACTTTTTATTTTTTTGTTCTATTTTAGCAGGATTTTAAATAAAAGTAGTGAATAATATAATATTGTAGGGGAAGGTGGATCAATAATGATTGGTAATATTGTGAATACAGCTGCTATCTTAATTGGCGGTAGTTTAGGGTTATTTATTGGAGATAAAATATCGGAATCTTTAAAGGATATAGTGATGCAGGGTTTGAGTTTAGCAGTCTTATTAATTGGTTTAAAGATGGCTCTGCAGACCCAAGATATGCCTATAGTTATCTTTAGTTTAGTTATTGGCGGAGTATTAGGAGAGTTATTAAGTATCAAAGCTAATTTAGATAGATTGGGTAATTGGATAGAAGCTAAATTGGGTAGCGAAAATGAAATTGCAGTTGGTTTTGTACATACTAGTTTGATCTATTGTGTAGGGGCTATGGCTATTACTGGAGCAATTCAGGATGGTTTAGGTAATCCATCAACTCTTTATTCTAAGTCCTTACTGGATGGATTCTCTGCTATTGCATTTTCTTCGACCCTAGGACCTGGTGTTCTCGTTTCTGCTTTATCTGTCTTCTTATACCAAGGTAGTATTGCCCTATTAGCTGGTTGGTCGCAAAAAATATTGGTTACTCCTGTAATTACTGAAATGACAGCAGTAGGTGGGTTGTTAATTGTGGCAATTGCTTTGAATTTATTAGAAATAGTAGAGATAAAAGTTGGTAATTTATTACCAGCTATTTTTGTTAGTATATTTTTAGTATATTTGTTTTAAATTAATAGTAGGATTTAAATAATTAATCTTGATTATCTATAATTGGGGGCAAAAGTATGTTTGAAGATAATCAAAATGAAAAGATTACGATTCAAATAATTCCAGAAACAGAATCTGATGTCTTTTCTATAAAGTTAACCAAGAAAGTGATTAAATATTTCCTATATTTTGCAATAATTTCTTTTATTATCTTAGCAGGAGTAATATCTTATTATTACTATCAGTATCATACAACACAAAAAGAGGTAAAGGCTTTAAGCCCATATAGGGAAAAAGTAGAAAATTTAAGAGAAAGAAATAATTATCTACAGGATAAATTATCTAAATTATCGCAAGAGACTGAAGAGATGAGAGAAGAATTTAATCAAATTCAAAAAGAGAATCGTCGGATTAAAGAGATGATTGATTTTGAAAATAAAGATGAAGTTAGTAGTAATGATTATGATAATTTTAAGACCATTAGTAATCAATCACTAAAATCTCAAACTGTTTCTAAATCTAAGGATAGCCCTCCTTCTGGAGAGTTAATTAGTACTACTAAACAGAATCTATCGTCTTTAAATGAAGGAATCAGTCGTAAAAAAGAAGATCTCTCAAATTTAAAAGATGATATAGTTGATTATAAGGACTATTTAGCTGCTAAACCACGAGGGTGGCCTATTTTAAATGATAAGGGTAAGATTACTTCAAAGTACGGTCAGCGTTTTCACCCTATTAAACAAGAGAGAATCTTTCATGAAGGAGTGGATATAGGTGTTTGGTATAATCATAAAGTAATTGCTACTGGTCGTGCTAAAGTAGTCTTTGCCGGTTGGAAGTCTGGTTATGGTCGGGTAGTTATTTTAGATCATGGTTATGGTTACAGAACGTTATATGGACATAATAATAAAATATTAGTTAGAACAGGCGAGGTAGTAAATAGGGGTGATGCCATTGCCTTATCGGGTAATTCAGGGCGCAGTACAGGACCTCATCTGCATTATGAAGTCTTAGTTAATGGTAATCATACTAATCCCCAAAAGTTTTTTTAATAGAAGATGAGAAGATACCCCAAGGAGGTATAATTAATGTTATTTGGTGATAGTGATAATGAAAAAGAGACATCAACTAAGGAAGTAGGAACTATAATTAGTCAAGGTACTAAGATTGAAGGTGAGATAGAGGTTAAAGAATCAATTAGAATTGATGGCGAGTTAGAGGGGAAATTAGTTGCGCAAGGTGATATTTTAGTAGGTAAGAGCGGTAGCTTAACAGCTGATTTAAAGGGCGATAATATAGAAATAGCCGGTGAAATAGAAGGGAATGTTAGTGCTGAAGGTAGATTAAAATTATTAAAAAATGCTAAATTGATTGGGGATATTAGTTATTCTAATTTAGTTATTAATGATGGAGCAGTATTTAAAGGAACTAGTATCTCCCAGGTTAATGAGAAAGAAGCTAAAAAAAAAGTGAATAATTATAAAGTTAAGATTGAAACTGAGCTTGATAATTTAAATGAAGCTTTTGCTCTGCGAAAAGAAGTTTTTGTTGCCGGGCAGGGTGTACCAGAGGATGTAGAAATTGATGATAAAGAGGATAGAGCCTATCATTTTTTAGTTAAAAATAATAGAGAATTAGTTGCTACTTGTAGAGTGAGAATTATTGATAATTATGCTAAATTAGAGAGAATGGCTGTTAAAGAGGGGTACCGTAAACAAGGAATTGGTAGTCTATTAATTGACCGAGTAGAGGAGTTTGTTAAAGATAAGAATTTAGCTAAGATAAAACTGCATGCACAGGTGAAGGTGCAAGATTTTTATGAGAAGAATGACTATCAACTAAGTTCAGAAGAAGAGTTTATGGAAGCAGGAATTAGACATGTTAAAATGGAAAAGAAGATCTAAACTCCAAAGGCTTTAGTCTTAATTAAAGCCTTTGGGTCTGTTCTAAAGATTTAAAGGAATTAACTAAGGCATAAGTAATCGTTTTTGCCATTTTAACGACCACACTTAATCTAGTACTTTGCAAAACAAAGTATTCCATATAGCCTCCTATATTAACTAAACCAGTAATATGAAAATCTCCTACAGTTGGTAATTCTTTATCCACACCTGAACCTGGCTTTAATGGACCAGGATTGACACTAACTGTTCCTACACTCTTACTTTTTCCTAATCCAGCATCGATAGCAATAATTAATGGATTCTCAAATTTTTCTTCAATCTCTTCTATTTTTTCTGTGATATTAGTAGCATGAACTGGGTTTTCTAATGTGCCATAGACCTTTATATTGGGATTCAAATTAAAATTATGCAGTTTCGAGCCAACTAGAGGACCTAAAGCATCTCCAGTTGAACGGTCTGTACCAATACATAAAATAATAAGTTTATTAATAATCGGTTTAACTCTTTTTATTTCTCGGCTAATTAAACGATTGAGAGTTGAGATTGCTAATGGGTCATCTATATCTACTCTCTGATTGGTTCTTGTTTTTCTTTGGGGCTCTGAATTTTTAGCAAAGAGATTAGTTTTCCTACTCAATGTTCTTCCCCCTTTTATAATTTTTCAAAAAATAGAAGTCTATTACTATTTTAATAGTTTTTGCTTCTGAATATGTAAGATATAAAGATTATTATTTTGGTAATTTTTTCTATTTGATCTCTTCTGCTGAAATAATATAGATGAGTAGAAGGAAAATTTAATTTAAATGAGAAGAATTATAGAGAAAGGATGGGATTAAATGAATCAAGTTAAAGGATTAACAACTTGGACTGAAATAGATTTAGAGGCATTAGAATATAATTTGAATCAGATTGGAGATCATTTAGAAAGCAATAGTAATATTATAGCAGTTGTTAAGGCAAATGCTTATGGTCATGGAGCAATAGAGATTGCTCAAAGAGCTGTGCAGCATAAAGAGGTACAGATGTTAGCAGTAGCTACAATAGAAGAAGGGATTGAGTTAAGAGAAGCAGGAATTGAATTAGGAATTTTGGTCTTAGGAACTATTTTGGAGAGTAGAATCCCAGAAGTTATTGATTATGATTTAACTCCTGTAGTCTATACTCTTGCTACTGCGCAAAAAATATCCCTGCAGGCCCAGCAGGTAGGGGAGAAGGTAAAGGTTCACCTAGGAGTTGATACTGGGATGGGTAGAATTGGAATTTTAGTAGATGAAGAGCCCGTGGAAAAGATTAAGGCGATAGCTAATTTAGAGCAGATAATTATAGAGGGTATCTTTACTCATTTTGCAGCAGCAGATGAAGATGATATATATACTATAGAGCAGTTAGATAAGTTTAAAGATCTATTATCTGATTTAAAGAGGGCAGGAATTGAGATGCCAATTAAGCATGCAGCTAATAGTGCAGCAATTATTGATTTTCCTGAGACTCATTTTGATTTAGTGCGTTTAGGGATTTCCTTATATGGTCTAGCACCTGCTCCTAGCTTAGGGAATAAGATTGATTTAAAGCCTGTTTTAGATTGGAAAGCACATATTGTACATGTTAAGAGAGTAGCTTCTGGAACTAATATTAGTTATGGATGTACATATAGAGCTGACAGTGAGACTAAAATTGCCACTTTAGCAGTAGGCTATTATGATGGCTATGACCGTAGATTATCTAACCAAGCTGAAGTCTTGATTAAAGGCGAACGTGCTCCAGTAATTGGTAGAGTCTGTATGGATCAAATTATGGTCGATGTAACAGGAGTTGAAGTTGAGAAAGGAGATATAGCTACTTTAATAGGAAAAGATGGGCAAGAAGAGATTAAAGCACAAGAATTAGCTGAGATAATAGGAACAATTAATTATGAAGTAGTGAGCAGAATTGGTCCGCGGGTAAAGAGAATCTTAAAAAAGTAAATCTAGTGCTTGAATAGCTGCTAGCTCAGATATTTTTTTTGCATTTTTGCCTATTTGTAGATATACTTTAATTTGGACTAATCAATATAAAGTGTAGCTTGCGGGATTGAGATAAAATAAGTGAGAATTATTTAATATTTATACAATAAGGAGAGATTTAGTTTATGGGAATGAAATGTGGAATTGTTGGTTTGCCGAATGTAGGTAAATCAACCTTGTTTAATGCAATTACTGAAGCAGGAGCTAATTCAGAAAATTATCCATTCTGTACAATTGATCCTAATGTAGGAATTGTTGATGTGCCAGACCAGAGATTAAATGATCTATCTGATTTAATTGAGCCTAAAAAGACTACTCCAACAGCTATTGAATTTGTTGATATTGCAGGCTTAGTTAAAGGAGCTAGTGAAGGTGAGGGTTTAGGGAATAAGTTTTTAGCTAATATTCGGGAAGTAGATGCTATAGTGCATGTGGTACGCTGTTTTGAAGATACAGAAGTAACCCATGTTGAAGGAGATGTTGATCCTTTACGTGATATAGAGATTATTGAAACAGAATTAATTTTGGCTGATTTAGAGAGTGTAGAGAAGAAGATAGAGAATACAGAGCGGAAATTAAAGAGTGGAGATAAGATCTATGAGGAGCAATTAGAGGTATTAGAAAAAGTAAGTTCTACTTTAGGAGAGGGAAGACCAGCTAGGAGTTTAAATTTAAGAGAAAAGGAAGAGAAGTTAATTCGTGACTTGAATCTATTAACTTTAAAACCTGTACTCTATGCTGCTAATGTAGGTGATGATGATTTAATTGATGGTAATCCTTATGTAGAAGAAATTGAAGCTAAGGCAGCCCAGGAGAAGGCAGAAGTAGTAGTTGTTAGTGCTAAGATTGAATCAGAGATAGCAGAGTTAGAAGGTGCAGAAGAAGAGTTGTTTTTAGAAGAGTTAGGAATTGAAGAATCAGGCTTGGATAAATTAATTAAGGCTGGTTATAAATTATTAGGTCTAATAACCTTCTTTACTGCTGGAGAGAAAGAGGTTAGAGCTTGGACTGTGACTAGAGGTTCTACTGCTCCTGAGGCTGCAGGAACTATTCATACTGATATGGAACGAGGCTTTATTAAAGCTGAAGTTATTGGTTATGAAAAATTAATGGCAGCTGGTTCTTTTGCTAATGCTAGAGAAGAAGGAACACTGCGTTTAGAAGGTAAAGACTATATTATAAAAGATGGAGATGTATGTTACTTTAAGTTTAATGTTTAGTGGGCTAAAGAGTTGAAAAAGTATTTGAAAATTGGTCAAGCTGTTGTTATAATAGTATATGCTTCCATGCTCTGTAAAAGGGGCCAATGACCAAATGGGGGAGGTGAAGAGAATGAGAAAATATGAAACTATGGCTGTAATTAATCCTGATTTAGATGATGAAGCAACTGAAAGTAAGGTTGAAAGGATTACTAACACTATTGAAGAGAATGCAGGCGAAGTTGTTAATGTTGATAAGTGGGGCGTTAAAGAGTTAGCTTATGAAATAAATGATTTTGCTTCTGCTTTTTATGTAGTTATTAATTTTAATGGTGCAGGTGAGACATTAGATAGGCTAAATTGGGCCTATAATATCGATGATGATGTATTAAGAAATATTGTTTTAAGAGCGGAATAGTATAAGGGTGGTGGTTTAAGTGCTCAATAAGACTATATTAATTGGACGTTTAACTGATGACCCAGAATTGCGATATACTGCTAATGGAACTGCAGTCTGTAATTTTACTTTAGCAGTACAGAGACCCTTTAAAAACCGTGAAGGCGAATATGATGCTGATTTTATAGATATTGTAGTTTGGCGAAAGCAGGCAGAAACTTGTGCTAATCATCTAGGCAAGGGACGTTTAGTTGCTGTAGATGGGCGCTTACAGATTAGAACTTATGAAACCGATGAAGGCTATAATCGCCGCGTTTCTGAAGTTGTAGCTAATGATGTCCGCTTTCTTGAATGGCCAGATGATAGCAAGAAAAAGAAGATGAAGCAGAGTAAAAAACAGAGTGATCAAGAACAAGGGCAGCAAATTGATGAAGAAGAGCTAGATGTGCCCTTTTAAAATCGTTTAGTATAAAGAGGAGGGAAAAGTAATGGCACCGCGAGGAAAATCATGTGATTTCTGTGCTAATAGCGTCAATAAAATTGACTATAAGAGGATAAATATTTTAGAAAAGTATGTTACTGATCGAGGTAAGATCTTACCTCGGAGAATTTCTGGAAACTGTGCAAAGCATCAACGACAATTAACCAAAGCAATTAAGCAAGCACGAAGTGTTGCTTTATTGCCTTATAAAATAGATTAACTTAGAAATTAAGAGGGGGCATTATGCCTCCTTTTATTTTTCAAAGATTAGTCGAGTAAAGCGTTTAATAGAGATTGCTTGGGAGGATATTAATGAATAACTTTAATCCTAAAGACAAATCAATTACAAAGAATTTAAAGGTTATTGAGTGGCTTAAAACTGAGTTGTTAGGTAATGTATCTTCGTTATTTAAATTAATGATTAAGAAACAAGAAGAAAAAATTTTAACTGTGCTGGCTAATATTGTGATGGCTGCTTATCTGCTTGCTAAGAGGTTAGGTTATTCTTTCCAGCAATTAAATCGAAAGATAGAGGACAGATTACAGGAAAATATACATTCCGGTCACCAGATAGAAAATTGGTATGGAGAATTAAGTCAGCTGTTAGAGCATTTTAAGAAGAGAGATTGAGGTGATTTTTTGCAGACTGAAGAAGTAGTTGAAGGGGCTTTATTAACTGCTCTACTAACAATAATGATTATTATTGGTGCTGTGTTGCCTTTAGGTGAGATTTTAATGATGCTATCTCCGCTGCCAATAATTGTAGCAGTTACT
>JAWOFC010000172.1:0-3908 GCA_046482455.1 Halanaerobacter sp.
CCAGGTGCTAAATCAAGAATATCCTTAATCGGCATCTCAGTCTTACCTAACCTTACAGTCAGATTTAATGAAATATCGTTAATTAAACTAATATCCTTTGCTGACCGCTGTCCATTGCCCCCTAATTCATCTAACTCTACATCCTGCACTTCAACATTCTCCTGCTGAACTCCAGGACTAGCGCCTTGATTTCTCTGCGTCTGCTGTGGTTGAGCCTGTGCTGCCGGCTGCTGTGGTTGAGCTTGCGCTGCTGCCTGCTGCTGTTGAGCATTCTGTTGCTGCTGTTGGGCTACCTGCTGACTTGCCTGCTGTTGAGTAGCTTGATGCTGTCCCGTTGTCTGCTGTGCTGTCTGTTGTTGTGAGCTAGAACTATCTTCTTCAATACTTGGTTCACTCTCACTCCCCCCAGGATTGAGTAAAGCATTAGCTAATTTTTTAGCAAATTCTATTGACATAATCTGCATGATTTGACTATCGATTAAATCTCCAATATGCAGGTCAAAAATAATAGTAGCTACTACCTCATGATCTTCTACCCCTTCAATATCAATTACAGACTTCTCAATCTCTAATAACTCTGCTTCAGGAGGAGAAATATTAACTTTATCTCCTTCGAAAAAGTCAGACATCGAAGTTGAAGCAGAACCCATCATTTGATTCATTGCTTCTCCCACAGCACTGATATGCATCTCAGTTAGCTCTTCAGGTGGGTCAGTTCCATCACCGCCCATCATTAGATCAGTAATAATTGCTGAATCTTGTGCTTCAATAACTAATTGATTACTGCCCTTCAAACCTTCAGTATATTTAACATCAACTACCACACAAGGTCGCTCATAATTATCTACTAAATCCTCTAATCTTTGCACCTTAACCCGTGGAGTAGTAATTTCAACTTTCTTATCTAATAAACCATATAAAGCAGTAGCAGCAGACCCCATTGATATATTAGCTACCTCGCCAATGGCATCTCTCTCCATATCCGACAATACATCTTCTATCTCTTCATCAGGAGTAAAATCTGCTCCCTCTTCAACTTCTTCATTCTCTTCAGATCCTTTATCTCCATCCTCATCATCATCATCTAATAGCGCATTAATCTCATCTTGCGATAAAACATCATCACTCATCCTCATCCTCCTCCCACTCATAGTCATCTGATACTTCTGAAGTAATTTCTACAGCCACTTTACTGCCTTTTTTTCCAGCTTTAGCTTTAAATTTATCTCTTCCATCTGCTTGAATAATTAAATCTTGATCAGTTTTAGAATCTAATCTCAAAACATCACCTTTATTTAAGTTTAATAATTGATTAACAGATACCGTTGTACTACCCAACATTGCTTCTAACTCCAATTTTGCCTTTCCTAGACGTTTCTTCAAATCCAATAAGTTTTCTGATTTTGAATCACTCATTGAAGTAGCAAACCAATATTGAGCACTTAATTTAGAGACTAGCGGTTCTAATACAATATAGGGAATACAAATATTTATTAGTCCTTCCGTATCGCCAATCTGTGTATCAAAGGTAGCAAGGATAACCATATCATTGCTCGGCACAATCTGGGTAAATTGGGGATTAGATTCTAACTCCCTTAACCGCGGTCGCAGATCAGCCACATTCTCCCAAGCTTCACCAAAACTATTCAAAATATGTTTATTAATCTTTTTAAGCACTACCTCTTCAATATCTGTAAACTCTCTACCTTCTATATTCTCGCTAGTATCTCCACCTCCGAAAATACGCTCTACAATAGTTAAAGCAATCTTAGGATTTATTTCAATAATAAATTCACCATTGAAGGGATGAAAATCACAGATTCCCATTACTGTTGGCTGAGGTAGAGAACGAATAAATTCATCATAAGATAACTGTTCTATAGAAGTCACATCTATTTTAACCATCGTTCTTAGCTGTGTCGAAATTTCTGTACTAACTAAACGACCAAAACCTTCATAGATCATTCTTAAAGTCCTTAATTGATCCTTAGATAGTTTATTAGGTCTTTTAAAATCATAGACTTCTACTGCCTTTTCATTTTCATCTTCTTTTAACTCTTCTGTCTCCACTTCACCTGAAGAGACTGCATCTAATAAATTATCTATCTCATCCTGCGATAAAACCCTATCTGAGGGCATATTACTACCTCCCATCTCAACAAACTAACTGCTAATTTAACTGCTTCATTGGATAACAAATTCTGTAAAGAAAATATTGGTGATCTTTCCCTTAGCTAAATTTTCATTGATCTTGGTTCTGATTTCTGATCGCAGGGCTTTAGCAGCTGGACTTTTTTGAACATCTTCCATCTCTTTTGATCTTAGGATAGAGATGATTATATCTCTAATTTGAGGACTTCTATCCTCAATCTCCTCAATTACTTTTTCATTATCAACCTCGACAGAAATCTTAAGTTTAACATAACTATTACTGCCTGATAAATTGACTAAGAATTGTTCTAAATCATGGGTGGGCCCTAGCTCTTCTACCTCTTTTTTCTGCGATTCTTTACCATTATCCTCTTCGCCATTATTCCCTAAACCACCAAATTTCATCATCATAAAATAAGATGCTCCAGTAGCTAAGACAACAGATAGAACAACTGCAATAATTAAAGTTAAATTTAATCCATTATCTTTCTCATTAGCTTCATTATCCCCATCAGCCATCTAGATTTACCTCCTTCTCTTCATTATCTTGCTCATCCATCCTCAAAATAATGATATCCACCCTTCTATTCTTCATCCGATTCTCCCAACTTGTATTAGATACAATTGGTTTATGCTTTGAATAACCTGCTGCTGAAAGACGAGCGGGATCAAGATTATCTGTTTCAATAAAGTATCTAATTACATTTGTTGCCCTCGTAGTTGATAACTCCCAATTTGAAGGAAATTGAGAATTATTAATTGGTAGATCATCTGTATGTCCTTCTACAATTATATCATTTGGTACAGTCTTCATAAACTCAGACATCTTAGTCAATATCTCTTTAGCATTATTCTTAATATCTGCTCTACCAAGATCAAATAGTACTTCTCCCGTAAAACGGACTGTTAAACCTTTATCACTAATTTTAGCCTCAACATCATCCTCTAAGCCTTCGTCTTCAATATATTCTTCTATATTGTTCTTTAAATTGCTTAGTTGTTTTGTGCCGCTGCGTTCATTATCTAATCCTGATTCAACCATAGGCTCAGAAGAAATAGTTTTTCCTCCTTCTAAGACCCCTAATTTCCCTTGTAAACCCTCAATCATCTGTTTAAATTTCTGCTTATTAATAGAAGAGAAAGAATATAACAGAACAAAAAAGGCCAATAACAAGGTCATCATATCAGCAAAAGTGGTCATCCAGTCAGCTCCACCTTCATCTTCTTGCTTATTTCTATCCCGGGGCATTAGCATTCATCTCCTCTTCAGCTCCAATCTCTGAGCGGGTATCAGGCGGTAAGAAAGCCTTTAGTTTTTCTTCTACAATACGAGGGTTTTCTCCTGCTTGAATCGACAAAATACCCTCAATAATAATCTCTTTAACTAATATTTCCTTCTCACTCTTAACCTTTAGTTTTTCAGCAATCGGAATAAAAATCAAGTTACCAATTAAAGCACCATAAAAAGTCGTAATTAAGGCAGTTGCCATTCCAGATCCTAAACTACTTGGATCATCTAATTTACTTAACATTCCAATTAAACCGATTAATGTACCAATCATCCCAAAAGCAGGGGCCAACTCTCCCCCCTTAGAAAATACTCCTCGGCTGATTGAGTGTCTTTCTGAGAGAAAATCAATCTCTGTTTCTAATATATTCTGTACCAGTTCTGGGTCAGTCCCATCTACTACTAACTGAATCCCTTTCTGCAGGAATTCATCATCTAATTGATTTGCCTCTTCTTCAAGAGCCAATAA
>JAWOFC010000187.1:0-4272 GCA_046482455.1 Halanaerobacter sp.
AATAGCAATCCCACTATTAAAAATAACCTCTCCTGAAGCAGACATTAGCCCTGTCTGTTCTTGTAACATTCTACCAATAGCTACTAAGATTCCTGCTGCAGGCAGAACTGAAACAGGAGTCATTAACGCTTTTCCTATCTTCTGCAGTTGTTTAAAAGATTTCATAATCAAATCTCCTTTCACTAACATTAAAAGCCCATCTGCTCACAATTCAAAACCAATAAGATAAATCTTAATAGAAAAAAGCTAGGAAAAGATTCATACTACTCCCATAGCAGTAGTTCAATCCTCTCCTAGCTTATGCCTGATTTAACAGTAACACGCTAGAAAATTATTTATTTTCGTCTAAGTCCCGTTTTAGACGCTGCACATGCATTGCCAAATAACCGACCTCATCCTGAGGTACCTTAAGTTCTAATCCTTCTTCTATCATCTGAGCTAAGCTACGAGAAATTTCATAAGCCTTAGGAAATCTCTCTTTAATATCATCTAACATGGGATTAGGATTTACTTCATTTTGCTCTACTCTTTCTAAGGCAAAGCGCAAATGATTTACTAAACGAGCATAATTTAGACTTTCATAGGACAATTCTGTACCTAATTTCCCCTCTACTTTAGCAACCATCTTTTGAATTAGGGAAGTATATTTTAAAGTTTTTGAAACACCTCTATTCTCTCTGGCTCCATGAATATGAAGAGTAATAAAACCAACTTCACTCTCGGGCATAGGTACTCCTAATCTTTCTTCAATCATTTCAATTGCTTCTTTAGCCAATTGATACTCTTCTTGATAGAGGGTTTTAGTCTCAGCTAAAAATGGATTAGTCAAATCCATACCATCTTCAATCCTTTTTAGGGCAAAGGCTATATGATCTGATAACCCAATTCGTATATGTTGATTTAAATCTTCTTCTAGTTGAGAAGAAACCATAGCTATAATCTCTTCTGTTAAGCCAATCACCTCTTCATCAACTTCATTTAATAATCTCTGATAAGCTTCTTTCTTTTCTCCTTTAATAGGTACGAACTCTTTATCAATCTCTACTTCATCCTGCTTAATAATTTCTTCTTCATTAACTCCAAATCCTATTCCAGTACCTAATAGAATATACTCTTCGTTGAGATTATTTCCTTTTTGAGCTAAGACTACATTATTATTAAATATTTTTTTTACTTTATAATCAGTACTCTTTAAATTGCTCATGACAAAAGTCCTCCTACTTTTATAATAACATATTTCTAGTTTCTGCCCAAGACTTTTATCTAAAAATTATAAGTAAATAATAAACCCTCATTTGTGGACTTAACAATCAATCCACAAATGAAGGTTAACTAAAACTAATTATAATTAGTTAAATAGTTTCTCACTTCCTGTGCAGTTTCATAACTTAAAGCCTCTTCAGCAATCTTTTCTGCTTCTTCTAAACTCAAATTCCTAATCTGTTCTTTTACTTCTAAGATTGAGACTGCACTCATACTAAATTCATCTAAACCTGCCCCTAATAAGAACGGCGTTAATCTCTCATCTCCTGCCATCTCACCACACATACCGACCCACTTACCTTCACCATGGGCAGCATCTATAACCCGTTTAATCAGTCTTAATACAGCGGGATGGAAAGGCTGGTAGAAATTAGCAATCTTTTCATTCATACGATCTGTTGCTGTTGTATATTGGATTAAATCATTGGTTCCAATACTAAAGAAGTCTACTTCCTTAGCTAAAATATCTGCTATCATAGCAGCAGCAGGTACCTCAATCATGATTCCTACTTCTAAATCTTCATCAAATTCAATCTCTTCTGATTTCAATTCTGTTTTAACCTCTGCTAAGATTTTATTAGCCTCTCTTAACTGCTCTAAAGATGAAATCATAGGATACATAATCTTAATTTCACCATAAGCACTGGCTCTTAAAATAGCCCGCAGCTGTTCTTTAAATATCTCAGGCCTATCTAAAGACATCCTAATTGCCCGATAACCTAGGAAAGGATTCATCTCATCAGGCATATCCAGATAAGGTAGTTCTTTATCACCACCGATGTCCATAGTCCGAATAACTACTGAACCATCTATCTTGTTAGCCACTTCCTGATATGCTTTAAACTGTTCTTCTTCCCCTGGCAAAGAATCGCGGTCCATATATAAGAATTCACTACGGTAAAGTCCAATTCCTTCAGCGCCATTCCCTAAAGCTCCCTCTAGATCATTAGGAGTTCCAATATTCGCTGCTAACTCTACTTGATGACCATCTCTTGTTTCTGCTGCTTCTTCTTTTAAACTTTCTAACCGCTTCTTATGGGCTGCATAATCTTGCGCCTTCTCTTCATACTCCTTCAACTCACTTTGACTAGGATTAACTATTACCGCTCCATCTAAGCCATCAACAATAATTTCATCACCTGTCTTTACTTCAGCTAAGATGCTATTCGTTCCTACCACTGCTGGAATTTCTAAAGAGCGAGCCATAATTGCTGTATGGGAAGTACGGCTGCCAATCTCTGTAGCAAAGGCCTGTACTAACTCTTTATCTATTTGAGCTGTATCAGAAGGAGCTAAATCATGGGCTACTACAATTACTTCACGCTCCAACTCAGCTAATGATAGAGTATTTAGACCCAAGAGATTCTTTAAAATTCTACTTCCTACATCACGCAGATCTCCTGCCCGTTCTTTCATATATTCATTATCCATTGCATCCAACATTTGGGCAAAGCTCTCTACTGCTTGGTCGAGGGCAGCTTCAGCATTCAGCTCTTCTTCTTCAATCTTAGTTTCTGCTTTTTTAATTAATTCTGGATCCTCAACTGCCAGCAGATGGGCTTCAAAAATCTGAGCTTTTTTATCTCCCATCTCCTCTTTTACTTTAGTCTTAATCTTTTTAAGCTGTTCTTTGGACTCTTTAATTGCCTGAGCTAACCTCTGCTTCTCCCCTTCTGTATCACTCACCTTATACTCTTCATAAGAGACTTCATCTTCTAAAACTACTGCTTCTGCAATTGCTACTCCTGGGGAGGCTGCTATTCCACTAAGTTCTTGACTCATATTACCCCCCCTATTCTTCTCCAAATCCATCTTCAACTAATTCGACTATTGCTGCCACAGCTTCTTCTTCATCTTCACCTTTAGCCTGTATAATAATCTCTGCATCCTGACTAATTCCTAAACTCATAACTCCCATAATACTTTTAGCATTAACCTCTCTACCATTATAGACAATCTCCATATCAGAATTATAACTACTAGCCTGATCCACTAACATAGAAGCAGGTCGTGCATGAAGTCCAGTCTCATTTGGAATTCTTACTGCAGCTTTTTTCATTAACATCACCTCAAAAATTAGTTTGTTTTTGTTTTAAATATCTCCTTGAATTTTATATTTTCATTATTTATTACTTTTTTCTCGAAAATAATCTAATCCCCTGCAATTATTTTTAAATTCATCATAAACAACTGCAGTATCTAACACCTTTTCTTAAACTCTCTTTCATTAGTTCCTAATAATTACTATAAAAGACTTGCCCTTTCTGTTCTTTTTTAGCTCTATACATAGCATCATCAGCTTTTTTAACTAATTTTTCTAACTGCTCAGCATCATCTGGATAAAAACTGATCCCCGTACTAACGCTTATAAATAACTTGCTCTCTTCTATTAATAATGGGTCATTAAAAGAATTTACAAGATTATTGATTTTTTCTTTACTATCTTTTTTTGAACTAATATCGGTGATTATTATAGTAAATTCATCACCCCCTAACCTCGATATAATATCATCTTGACTAAGGTTATCTCTAAGACGTGCAGCAACTCTTTTTAATACCAGATCACCTATGTTGTGACCAAAATTATCATTAATTGTTTTAAAATTATCAATATTCATCATAATAATTGCTAAATATTGATTCGAACTTTTTGCTTGCTTAATCTCTTCTTGGGCAGCTTCCATGAAGGATCTACGATTACAAAGATTAGTCAAAGTATCATGATAACTTAGAAAAATTATTTCTTCTTCCTTTTCTTTTCGTTCTTTTATATTTTTAAGCCACTGATTTATAGAAATATACCACGAAATAATTAACACAACTAAAGAAATTATAACTAGTATAAGTAATATTAAAGTAGTTCTCTTTTGGAGGTTGATCTCTCTGCTAACCTCAGCAGTTAAAACATCTTTCAATTCCTGCGTAGTCTCTCGCACATCTAATTGATTTTTTGTATAAGCCCAACCCTTAAGCAGCATCTCTGCCTCTTCTTTGTCTCCTCTACTTATA
>JAWOFC010000211.1:0-3507 GCA_046482455.1 Halanaerobacter sp.
CCGGTGCTCGTGACGCCGCGGGTCATCCGGGGCGACGACGACGAGTATCGCGGCAGCTTCTATCTCTCTTCTGATACTATAGTAGGTAGTGATGGCTTAGTTGTTAAAGATTATATAAAGGAGATATCAGATTTAAAAGGAAAGAAGATAGCAGTAGAAGTAGCCACCGATGAACATTTTTTATTACATAAGGCATTAGAAAGAGGTAACTTAGAAGAGAAAGATGTAACAATTATCCCTACCACTGCTCAAGAAGGAATAGAAAAATTTATTAAGGGACAGGTTGATGCTTGTTTTACTTATGACCCTTATTTAACCCGAGGAGCTAAGAAAGGAGCAGGTGAAATACTAATTTCAACAGCAGAGATGAAGGGGATTATGATTGATACTTTAGTAGCTAAAAGTAAAGCTTTAGAGGAGCGAGAAGAAGACTACATAAATATAATTAAGGCCTGGTATCGAGCCCAAGAGTTTGTAAAGAATAATCCCCAAGAGGCTTATGAATTAATGGCTGCTAAAGAGAATATGAGTTATCAAGAGTTTAAAAACTTTTATGAAGAATTTACTTTCTTTAGCTTAGCAGATAATAAAGAAACCTTCACCTGTCAAAACTTTAGAAATAAATTAAGTGAGATGAATCAATTCTTAGAGGAAAAAGAATTAATCTCTGAAATCACTCCAATTGAAGAACTGTATACTACTGATATTGTAGATGAAATAAGTGAATAGTAAAACCGGGCCAAAGATTCTAGCCCGGTTTCACTACTTATATCCTTTCACAAGCGTGCTCTAACTAATTGTCTAATCTGTTCATTATCTAGCTGAATAGGATTATTCTTATTGCCTGCCTTCTTAGCAATCTTATCTAAGTCATCTTCGCTAACTCCATACTCTCCTAGACGCGGAATATTTAATTTAGCAGTCCAGTTCTCAAGAATTTCGACCAATAGATCGCAGTAGCGGTCGATACTTTGATGACTAGTAATATCTATACTATTCTTGCCTGAGAGGAGAGCACCTGCCTTAGCATACTTCTTTAAATAGAACTGATTATTATTTTTTCTTAATAATCTAATATTTAATTTAGTTGCCTCACTTAGCAAGGTACCACAGACTACACCATGAGGAATATCAAAATAGCCGCCCACTGCTGAAGCAAGACCATGGACAATGCCTAAACCAGCATTAGCAAGTGTAATACCTGAGATTAAAGAGGCATAAGCCATGCCTGCTCTGACTTGTGGTTTATCTCCTTTATCTGTAGCTGCTGGGACTAGAGATTCTCCTGCATATTGAAGAGCCTTTAATGAGAGTGAATCTGTCATAGGAGATGCTGTAGTAGATGTATAAGCCCCTAATAACTGAGTAATTGCATCAAGACCGCTAGCTGCAGTTATACTTGCGGGGCAAGAGGTAGTTAGTTCAGGGTCTAAAAGAGCAATATTAGGGATGAAATTATCATGACGGAGAGATTTTTTAAAACCATCTTCTCCAACATCACTCAAGACAGCATTTTTGGTAGCTTCACTCCCTGTGCCTGAAGTTGTCGGTACGGCAATAAAAGGTACTTTGTCTCCTGGGTGTTCTTGTCCCTCGCCTACTACTTCTAAGTATTTCATCACAGAATCATCTTGGGTTAACATTGCAGAGACTGCTTTCCCAGTATCCATCACACTACCGCCGCCAATTGCTGCGATAGAACTTATATTCTCCTCACGGTATGTATCAACTATTTCATCAATTAAATCAGGGGAGGGTTCGTCTGTTACCTTAACAGTAGAAAATGAGATAGAATCTTCTTTTAAGCCTTGACTCAATTCATCAAAGCGGCCGGATTTATATAATGAAGAACCGCCGGTAATAATTAAAGTGTTTTCTCCATAATCAGCTATAATATCAGGTAGTTTTTGAAAACTGCCAGCTGCAAAGATTATTTCAGGTGTATTTGCAAAAGTAAAAGAATTATCTAGCATAAGTAAGCCCCCTTTAAAGATCTATTATTTAATGCTAGTGTATCATCTTTTAAGTTTGACTGCAACTAGCAAGAAATTGATGCAGGGAAATATGATTTAAAATAGAAATGTATTAATATGATTTAATATTTTTAAAGAAAGGAGTGACAGAATGGAAGGTGTTATAGTAAAGAAAACTTTTGAGTCATCATCTGGGGCAGAGATTGAAAAAGGTGAATTCTGGCTTGATGAAGAGGCTACTAAGCAGAGCGATGATAAGTACAGGATCTACCAAAAGGCAGGCTATGATGAGACTATTAAATTAACTAACTTAGATATATCGCGTGATGAAGTAGAAGAGATAGAGATTGGCTGGAGGTAAAAAGTCTTGAATAAAATAATTAGTTCTGAGCTATTTTAGCTCAGAACTCTTAACTTTAAATCTTATCTCGTTTTAAGATTAAGAAAGTAATATCATCTGATTGAGGTTTATCCCTAAACTGATGAAAATCATTGATAATCTCATCCATAATTAACTGTGGACCATAGTGGTGATTAATCTTAAGATTACTGCTTAAACGCTCTAAACCATAAATTTCTCCTCTTGCTTCCTCTTCAATTAAACCATCAGTAGCAGCTAAAAGTATATCTTCTTCTTCTAGATAAAAGCTTTCTTCAGGAAATTCATATGCGGAACTAGAGATAGCTAAAGAAATTGGAAGCTCAGAAGTAGTTAACTCTTTAACTTCTCCCTTGTGAGCTAATAGAGGTAAGCTTTGAAAGCCTGCATTAGCATACTTAACTTTATAACTATTAAGGTCAACAACAAATAGGAGCAGACAGATAAAATAATCTTCAGGAAACTTTTCATCTCTAAGCCGCTGATTAATATGTTCCATTATCTTCTGCGGTGATATCTCTTTGCGTTGGTCATTAGTTACTAAGAAATTATTAATAGCCTCTTTAACAAAAACATTCAAGAATGCTCCATCAATCCCGTGACCAGTAATATCGACTAAATAGAAGATGAACTTATCTTCTAATTTAATTAAGTCATATAAGTCGCCGCCGATCTCTTCTGCTGCTAGATAATTAGCAGCTAAAGAAAGACCTTTTAAATCAGTCGGTTTATCGCCCATTAACTGCAGATGGATACGCCGCCCTGCTTCAATTCTTTTTCTTAGCTGTCCATTAGCAGTCTTTAACTCTGCTTGAGTATCTTTTAACTCTTTATTAATTGCATCTATCTCTTCATAACTCTCTTGTAAGTTCTTATTCTTCCTCTTTAATTTATAGAATAATGATGTATAAGGATCTTGTAAGACAACCTTAATTACGGCCCTATATAAGAAATAAAAAGACATTAGCTTAAAGATATGACCTATCACATTAGATAGTCCAAAAACGTCAATATAGAGAGTAAAGAAAAATTCGGCTCCTATAGTAGTGAAGATGGCTAGTTTTAGAAATTTATAACTCTTCTCACTAAATTGTTTACGATAGCGGTGCAGTAAAAAGCCAGCAATAATTAATAGGGTAATAATTACATATTCAC
>JAWOFC010000186.1:0-3345 GCA_046482455.1 Halanaerobacter sp.
CTCAAAGCTGTTTGTACGCTCTTAGGCTGACAGCCGACAGCTGACGACTGATAGCTTTCACTGCTTTTTTGACTTTATCTTTTAACCGTCAACTGTACACCGTCAACCGTCAACTATCCTTATTCCCCTTAAGCTGCACTTCATACAGATCACTATAGACTCCACCCTGCTCTAATAACTCCTCATGAGTGCCTCGTTCCACAATCCGTCCATCTTCAAGCACCACAATCCGGTCTGCATTCAATACTGTTGAGAGTCGATGCGCAATTACAAAGGTCGTTCTATCCTCCATCAGTCTCTCTAAGGCCTCCTGCACTAAGGCTTCTGATTCTGTATCCAAAGAAGAAGTCGCCTCATCTAAGATTAAGACTTCAGGATTTTTTAGAATTGCTCTAGCAATTGCAATTCTCTGCTTTTGACCGCCCGATAAACCAGCACCTCGTTCGCCAATCTTAGTCTCATAACCATCTTCAAAGCCCAGAATAAAGTCATGAGCATTAGCAGCTTGAGCAGCCTTAATCACTTCTTCTCGACTAGCATCTAAATCACCATATAAAATATTATCCTCAATTGTGCCGCTAAAGAGGACTGTCTCTTGAGGTACAATACCCATTTTATCACGTAAAGAGCCAACTTTAAACTCCTTAATATTAGTTCCATTGATATAAATACTTCCCTCATCAGGATCATAAAAGCGGGGAATTAAATTAACCAAGGTCGACTTCCCTGCTCCACTATGGCCCACTAAAGCAACCATCTGATCCTGCTCAGCAACTAAATTAATATCATCTAAGGCTAACTCATCTTCATCATAGCTAAAGCTCACATTCTCTAGCTCTATCTTACCTTCTACACTCTCTAATTCTTGCGCATTCTTCTTATCTTGAATCGAAGGCTGTTCATCGATTACTTCAAAAATTCTCTCTGCTGCAGCTAATGACTTTTGAATTGTACCAACTAAACGGGTAATAGATTTTAAAGGATTAGTTATATATAATAACAGACTGAAAAAACCAATTAATTGACCAGGACTCATACTCCCTGCTACAACTTCACGCCCCCCATACCATAAGACAACAATAAAGGATAGAGAAGCTAAAAACTCCGTAGCAGGCGTTAAAGTCGCCTTCAGCTGCGAACTCTTCAAATTAGCCCGGAAATTAGCATAATTCTCTTCTTGAAAGCGTTCATACTCATACTCTTCTCGTCCAAAAGACTTAACTACGCGAATCCCACTAATCGTCTCTTGTAAGACATCAGATACATTAGCTATCTTGACTTGGGCTCTCTTACTTACTTTCTTAATCTTCTTACTAAACAGATCTATAATATAGCCAATCACAGGAAATAAGATAAAAGAGACTAAGGTCAACTTCCAACTATCATAGAGCAGCTTTCCAATACCACCGACGAGAGTAAAGACCTTACTAAAGACTCCAATTGCACCAGAAGCAATCGCCCCCTGCAAAATCCCTACATCATTAGTCGCCCGCGACATAATCTCACCTGTCTTATTTTCAGCATAAAACTCTAAGGAAAGACTATGCAGATGACCATATAGATCAGCTCTTAAATCTTTAATTGCATTCTGCGAAACATAGGAAGTTAAATACTTCTTTCCATACTGGGCTATACCGCGCAATAAGAAGATAAAGAAGACACCAATTAGAATCCAGTTTAGCTCATCTAAAGTAGCATTCCCCTCTTCTAGACCTCTGATAATAGTATCGATTAGTTCTTGAAATTGATCAAAAAATAGCACAGTTAAGGCTGAATAAAGTATCATCGATAAGATCGCTAAGCTTAATCTTCCTTTATAAGGCTTTAAATACTTCAAAACCCGTTTAGCTAGTTTCATAGTTAATCCCCCCTGTCTCCAACACCAATTTAGCAACTCTATTGACTGCTCCGCCAGCACCTAGTCTATCCCAGACCTGAGCTAATTCTTCTTTTATCTCCTCTTGTAAGAGTGGAGAGTCCAAAATCTTTACTGCTTCATAGGCTATGTGCTCACTATTAGCCTCTCCTTGCAGTAGTTCTGGTACAACCTCTTTTTCAGCAATAATATTAGGCAGCCCTACATGGGATACTTTAACTAATACTTGTCCTAATAAATAACTCAACCACGAAGTCTGATAGACAATCACCAGCGGTGTCTGAAAAGATGCTGCCTCTAAAGTAGCCGTACCTGAAGTAGATAATAACAGATCAGAAGCCTCCATTACCTCATAAGAATAGCCGTCAATCACCTTAACCTCTGATTCATAATTATCTACTCTAGCCCTCAACTCAGATAAAGCAATCGTCTCTGCTGCCGGCAGTAAAAAATAAGCTTTAGGATACTGCTCACTAATCAAATCCGCTGCTTCTAACAGCGGCTCTAATAAAGAATCAATCTCTTGCTGTCTACTACCAGGTAATAATCCAATCATCAATCTCTCTTCAGCTAGATTAAACTTCTGGTAAAATTCAGCCCGCGACAGCTCCGTTTCTACCATATCTACTAACGGATGACCGACAAATTCCACATCTGCCCCTACCTCTTGATAGACATCATACTCCATAGGAAAGACTGAAGCAATCTTGACTCCATAGTCTGCCATCTTCTTAGCCCGCCACTTGCCCCAGACCCAGGCTGAGGGAGCAAAGTAATTAACAGTTGGAATCCCTAATTCTTTAGTTCGCTTAGCCATCTTCATATTAAAGCCAGAAAAATCAACTAACAAAGCAGCATCAGCCTCACGCTCCTCAGCAGCCTGCTTTAATTTATCTAAAATCTGATACATCAATCTCAGATGCTTAATCGACTCCCAAAAGCCAATTATACCCATCTCTGTGGGATCATAAAGAATATCAACTCCAGCTTCAGCCATCCGCTTACCGCCCATGCCAAAAAACTCAAGCTCAGGATTCAACTCCTGCATACGCCGAATCACCTTTGCAGCATGCATATCTCCCGATGCCTCACCTGCTGTAACTAGGATCTGTTTCATTACTTCACCCCCCACAATTAATTGACAATTGATAATTTAGAATTGCTTCTCCAGTCTCAACTATCTGTCTTTCTTCTTTTATATTTTGAATTTGATGCTATTTTTTAATTCTCCATTGCTCTTCTCTTCTTTTGACTTTATCTTTTAATTCTCCATTCTCCATTCTCCATTATCAATTGCTCTTCCCTGCTTTTGACTTTATCTTTTAACTCTCTTTTACTGATCACTCTTTACTCTTTACTGCTCTTCACTGCTTTTAATGTTTTTTTCTTTTGATTTTATCTTTTACTGATCACTCATTACTCATTACTGGTTTTTACTGCTTTTCAGTGCTTTTATAACCACTGCATCC
>JAWOFC010000180.1:0-2641 GCA_046482455.1 Halanaerobacter sp.
TATAAGGGGACTTTAATAAGTAAAGATAATATTAATCTGCCGGATGCTGATAAGGGTATAGGTAATTTAAAGAAGAGCGGAGTTAAAGCAGCAGAGATTAAAGTTGATATACTAGCTGATTTACTATCAAGTGATCAACCAGGCTTACCGCTTAGAATTATTTCGTGGGAGGAAAAGTAAGTGGAGACTAGTGAGGTGAGAATATGGAAATTATTGAGTGGCTGAAAACAAAATTAAATAAGCTGGGCCAAAATAAGGTGATTGGTCTTGATATCGGCGAAAAGACGATTAAACTAACTCAAGCAGAGACTAAAGATGGAATCATCCAACTCAATAAATTAGCCATTTTGGAGACTCCTTCTGGAGTGTTGGAAAAAGGTAGATTAGTTGATATAGAAAGACTGGCAGCTGTTTTATCTAAGGCTTTAGAAGAGAATGGTTTTGACGGAAATAGGGTAGTGACTGCTATCAGCGGTGAAAATGTAATCAACCGTATTATCAAAATGCCGAGTATGCCAGAGGAAGAATTAGATGATACTGTCAAATGGGAGGCAGGAGAGCAGATTAGGCTTTCGGTAGATGAGGCTTCAATTGACTATGAAATCTTGAGCCGCGGAGCAGATGGTAGTTATAAACTTCTTTTAGTAGCAGTGAAGGAAGATTTAATTGAGCAGTACTTGAGTCTTTTTCAACACTTAGAGCTTGTAGCAGAGGGGGTAGAGACTGAACCTTTAGCTTTAGGGCGATTGAGTAAGAATTTAGAATTTGATAAGACAGTCTGTATTATCGATATTGGTTTTCAAACGACTGATATTTCCGTCCTAAATCAAGGCTGTCTCCTCTTTACTCGCACAATTAGTATGAGTGGCAAAGAGATCAGTGAAGAGATTGCAAAAGACTATCAGATGACCCTTGCAGAAGCAGAAGCGTATAAAAAGACTAATAATTTATTTTTAAATGATGAGCTGCCAAAAGTAATTCGTAACTTGACCACTTCTATTTATCGGTCGCTAGATTATTTTCAAGTAGAGAATGAAGATTATGAACTGGAGAGAATATTTTTAACGGGCGGCAGCAGTAAATTATTGGGTTATGATAAGTATTTAGCAGAAGAGATTGGAGTAGATGTTGACTCCTTTAAGTTAGGGGATCATTTTCGTTTAAATCTACCTAATACTAACCAAAATTATCTGCAGCAGGTATTTCCCCAGATGTTGGTTAGTATCGGATTAGCGTTAAGGGGGGAAGAAAATGATTGATTTAATTCCCAAAGACTATCATGAGAATAGAGATATTAAATTAGCTAAGTTTGTTGTATTGATTGGGTCTTTAATAGTCATAGTATTAATTGTTTTCGGTAGTTTAATCTATTTTAGATCAGTAGTAGAGAAGAATGTTTTAAAGAAGAAGATCAAAATCTCTGAGCATAAATTAGAGCAGGTGCGTAGAGAAACGGTAGAGGTTTTAAAATTGAAAAAAGAGCCTAAAGAATTGCATAAGAAGTTAGAAAAAAAGCAGGAAGTGATTGGCGATAGAGCAAATTGGGCTCTGAGGCTGCAGGAGTTGCGAGAAATTTTGCCGCAGCATAGTTGGTTAACCCGATATCAGATCAGTGGCGATAATCAGTTTAGATTAAATGCTTATTCCTTAAGACATGATGATATAGAAGTGATTATTAGACACCTCAAAAAATCTAAATACTTTAATGATATCTATGTTGAGTCAACAAACAAGAGTAGATTTTCTAAGTCCGGCTATCCACAGCAGACTGTCTTTCAGTATCGAATAAGTGGAGAAGTAGCAACAAAAGGGGGCGATTGATGTGGCCTGGTGGAGAAAGTTAAACCAACGCGAGCAGATACTGCTGATTATAGTTTTAACTATCATTCTGCCAGGGGCTGTTTACTTTTATTTCTACCAGCCATTGCAGAAAGATATTGCAGCGCAAGAAAAGAAGTTAGAGCAGCTACAAGCAGATTTTGCAGTAGAGAAGAAGTTAGCTGCCCAAAAACCTGAGCTGCAGAAGGAATATATTCGTCTTAAAGGGCAGTTAACTAACAGTAATCAGCTAGTAACTAGAGAGAGCTTGCCAGAATTGATAATTAGTTTAAATCAGTTAGCAGCCGAGAATAATCTTAGTTTAGAAGCCTTAAGACCTCGAGATAAGAAAGAGGTTAAAGATTATCTTAAATATCCAATTAATTTACAGTTAGAAGGAAGTTATCATAATATGTTGACCTATCTAGAAGATATTTATCAACTCCAATACCTGCTCCGTGTTGAGAATATAACCTTCTCTTCTAACTCCAGAGCAGAATCTGATAGGCAGTCTTTGAGAATGGGTCTTAAAGTAGTGGGCTATACTATAACCGACGATAGTAAGGGGGATTAACATGGACTTTAAGCGTATTTTTTCATCTTCCCAAATTATGATGCAGTTTTTATTATATATAGTAGGTGGGCTTGTGCTTAGTGTCGGAATAGGGCTTGTAGCCTATGAAGTAATGGATATAGTCACTTTACAGCAGAGTGTAGGAGAGTTTGAAGAGGGTTTAGAGCAGCAAGTACAGGAATTAAATAAGTATCTGCAGACAGAAGCGCAGATAGAAATAAGAGAAGAAGAAAAGTTACAAAAGAATGA
>JAWOFC010000289.1:0-5438 GCA_046482455.1 Halanaerobacter sp.
TATAAGGATCAGCAGGCCAATATAAATCATTGAAAGTTGGCGTTCGATAAGCTTGCCCCCCAGATAAGTGCAGTTTTACATTTTGGTTAGCTTCATAAACTAAACCTGCTCGCGGAGAAATTTCAGAACCAAATTGGTCGTGATCATCATAACGACTTCCTAGATTTATTGTTAATGCTTCATTAACTGCCCATTTATCTTGAACGAATAAAGCTTTATTTAAAGTTTCATGCTCTCCATTCTTATTACTATCAATTTCATTCTGTTTAACTGTGCTACCATAACTTAGAGTATGATCTTGATAATAATTAGTTCTACTAAAATCTAACCCCATCCGTTTAGTATCATGAATACTATTAGTAATATTTTCAGTCAAGTTAATATCAGTTACTTCTTTTTTCTCACTACCATCATAATAGTACACATCACCATCTTGGTCACGATAATAATTATTAAAATCTGCTGGATCATCTTGATTAGAGTAATATTTATCAGAAAAATTCTGTTCATGCTGATTATAATATGCTAATACTTTGGTGTCTGTATCTTCACGCTGCTCTTTCCAAGCTACATTGATATTTTTATCTTCATCATTCTGTTGGGCATTAGGGCTCGGATTAGTAATTTTCCCCGGAGTTTCTTTATCAGAATCATTATAACGCAGGGATAAAATTAAATCAGAATAATTATTTAATTGATAATCAAATTTAGTAAATAGATTATACTGTTCTAAATCACTATTATCTGGAATATCTCTATGTCCATCAGATTTTTTCGCAGTCACTGCTAGATTATAATTTAATTTTTTGCCTCCTCCTTGTTGCGTTAAACTGTATTGCTGAGTATTAAACGAACCATAACCCATCTTCACATTAGTACTTGGTTCATCACTTCCACTTTTAGTAATAATATTTACAACTCCACCTAATGCATTTGCTCCATAAATAGCAGAAGCTGGACCTCGTAATACTTCAATCCTTTCTATTTCATCAATATTTAACTGACTTAAATCAATCTGTCCACTCTGTCTACTATTCATTGGCTGTCCATCGACTAAAACCAAGACCTGTTCAGCCTGAGAACCACGAATACTAATTGTCTTCAATCCTGCTACTCCACCATGATCATTAATCTGCACTCCCGTAATATCTTTTACTAAATCTGCTGCATTATAAGCATTCTTATTTGTAATATCCTCTTGGTCTATTACTTCACCACTAACAGATGTTTCTGATAATTCCTCTTCATATTTAGAAGCAGTAACTACAATTTCTTCTAAACTAAATGTTTCTTCCTCTTCTTCTTTAGCTAGTACATTTCCCATAATCAAATTGAAACTTAAGATTAATGTTAAAACTATAATCACTTTTTTCATTCATTTTCACTCCCTTAATTTTTAGTTATTTTGTTTACTTCTCTTAACACAGAAACAGTCTCTTCAACTTCTATAATTTCTTGCTGCAGCAACTGCTTAAATAATTCTGTGCCTTCTCCTGTAGTATAATCTCTATCTTCTATATTTTGCTCATTAACTACAATCACTTTTTTCCCACTTTTCGCGGCCCACAGAGCAGCTTTTAAATTGAATAGATTGCCGTTACCAATAGGTACTTCTGTTAAAATTACTGTTTCTGCTGCTTTAACCTTAGCTAAATTTTGTTGATGCTTTGCTTCAGAAATTGGGGCAAATGGTTCTTCAATCACAGATTCAATATTATATGAGGTAGCTACTTCCCAATCAGAATCTTGTTTATTAACTACTCCACAACTCACTTGATACCCCGCTTCAACTAACTGCTCCATTAAATCACGTCCAGTGCCTCCACCACAGATTAAATGAACTCTATGTTCTAACTTAGACTGCGGGATATATTGCTGATCAATTAAAGTTACATACGGAGTATTATTGGGATGATGATATTTAACAGTTACATCAGAACCATACACCTCGCTTATATTCTCAGAAGTAATGATCTCTTGGGGCGTACCAAAACTATGAATTTGGCCTTGATTAATCAATAATAATTTATCACAATATTTAGCTGCCAAATTCAAATCATGCAGTACCACTAGAATAGTTAGTTCCTGCTCATGATTAAGCCGTTTTAATAAATTCATCATCTCTAGTTGATAATTAATATCTAAATTAGAAGTCGGTTCATCTAACAATAAAACTTCAGGATTTTGAGCTAAACTTCGGGCCACAATTACCCGCTGGCGCTCTCCCCCACTCAACTGATTAATAGACCTATCTTTTAAATAGAAAGTATTAGTCAACTTCATTACCTCTTTAGCTATTGCAAAATCCTCTTCTTTTTCACTACTGAATCTACCAATGTAAGGAGTCCGCCCCATCAATACTATCTCTTCTACAGTAAAATCAAAATTAACCTCAGTACTTTGGGGCACAACAGCCAAATTTTTAGCCAAATCTTTTTTATCTAAATCATGAAGATTATCACCATCTAGATAAACTAAACCCTGATTAGGCTGATAGTTAGAATTTATATTTTTTAATAAAGTTGACTTTCCTGAGCCATTAGGACCAATCAAACCTATAAATTCTCCCTGTTGAATAGAAAAATTGATGTCTTCTAAAACTTTTAATTGATTATATTTATAACTCAATTCTTCAACTTGCAGTTTGCTTCTCATTTTATCCCTCCTAAAATCCTGCAGTCTTCTTTTTCTTATTTAATAAATAGAGAAAAAATGGTCCGCCAAATAAAGAAGTTATAATTCCTACAGGGATTTCAGTAGGGGCAATTACTGTCCGAGCAAAAATATCAGTGCCAATTAAAAATATTGCGCCCACTAAAGCTGAACTAGGAATTAAAATCCTATGATCTGGTCCGACTAATAATCTAACTAAATGGGGAATAATCAAACCTACAAATCCAATTATACCACTTCCTGCTACTGCTGCTCCTGCCAATAGAGAAGCTGTAACTAATAAAATCTTTTTGATAGATTCTACTTCCAGTCCCAAACTTTGGGCTGTTTCTGCACCTAAGAGCAGTACATTTAAATCTTTAGCAAAGAGATGGGTAATCACATAACCTCCTATAATATAAAGCCAAATCATCTGCACCTGCTGCCAGCCTTTAGAAGACAAACTACCCATCATCCAGTATACAATCTGCTGCATACTATCATTATTAAAGACCATTAATAATGATACAAGCGCTGATAAAAATGCCCCTACTGCCACACCAGCTAATAACAGAGTACTAACTGAAATTTTATCTCCCACTTTAGCTAATTTATAAACAACAAATACTGTTATCACTGCTCCTAAAAAAGCAAAAAGAGGAATAGTATTCAAGGCTAAGAATTTAAATTCTAAGTCTAAAACCAGCCCTAAAGTTGCACCTAATGAAGCTCCAGAAGAAATCCCAATCACATATGGATCCGCCATTGGATTTTTCAGCAAAGCTTGGAATACTGTTCCCGAAGTAGCTAAGGCTAAGCCTACTAATCCTGCTAATAAAACACGCGGTAACCTTATTTCATATATAATTGTTTCTTTGACGCCTAAATCACTTGCATTAACTAATTCTTGTAGAAAAGGAACTTTGCTTAACAGAGTTTTAATTACATTCGACAAAGAAATATCAACTGCTCCTAAGCTAACTGCTATTATAATTACTACAATTAAAAATAGCAACAGACCCAGCAAAATAAGATTCCAACTTTTTCTTTTTTTCTTCACTGTTTATCAACTCACTTATTTAAATAAATCAGGATGAATAGCTTCAGCAATCTTCTCTAACCCTAAAATTATTCTAGGACTAGCTCGATTAACAAGATCAGAATTCAAAACTAAAATTCGGTTTTGCTTAATTGCTTTAATCTCTTGAAACTTATCGCGCTTTTTAATTGAACTTTTAGTTGTCTTATTATCTTGATTATGATTAGAAGTAATATATACTTCGGGATTCTCAGCTAACAAAGTCTCCAAATTATATTGCGGCCATTTCCCTTTAGTATCCTGAGCAATATTAATCCCACCTGCTAAATCAATCAAATCATTAATAAAGGTCTCTGGACCAGCAGTGTATAAAGGATCATTCCAAATTTCATAAAAAACTTTTGGCCGCTTACCTCTTTCTATATTTTCCTTTACAACTTTCTTTATTTTATGTAGCTTATTTTCCATCGTGGTAGTTACTTCTGTGCCTTTTTTATTTGCTCCAGTTACTTTAGCAATTAAAGAAATATCCGCAATGATTCCTTCTATACTTTGGGGGTTCAAGCCAATCACCTTTATATCTAAACTTCTTAACTTATTAACTATTTCTTTAGGAGTAACTCCCGCTGCTAAAACTAAATCCGGCTTCATCTCAATCATTTTTTCTAAATTTGGATCTTTAATGCTGCCCACTTTTTCTATTTCGGCAGCTTCTGCAGGATAATTAGCCTGTTTAGTTACCCCCACTAGATTCTCATCTAATCCTAAAGCAAATAATGTTTCTGTGTGACTAGGGGCCAAAGAAATAATCCGGGTCGGCTGCTGCTGAATAGTAATTTGCTTGTCTAAATCATCAGTTACTTCTAACGGATAATCACTTGCCAACGCCAAACCTGGAATTAATAAACTACATACTATAATTATGACAACTAACTTATTTCTCATGAATTCACCTCCAATATAATTTATAATTGATAATTAATAATTGAATTCAAAACCATAAAATCAAAATATAAAACCGGCTACTATTAGAATAGCTACTGGCGCTTCAAATATGACAACTGTTAAAATTAATCACTAAAAAATATATCTAAAATAAAATTTCCCCAACCTTGGTAACCAAGATTGGGGAAATTAGATATACCATACCCATTTCCTACTAATCCTGCTACCGAGGATGTATGAATAACGTTTAGGCAGGTCTCCTGACTTCTAGCTTAACATTAGATTTACCTTCCTTAGTTAAAAACCAAGTGGCATCTCAAATCTAATTAACTAGTTACAGTGGCAGGCCCGTTCAGGATTTGCACCTGATTCCCTATTCTCCTTTAGTCGTAACTAAAGGCACCTAAAAATTAGTTATTTACTTTTCATACTGAGTTTCTACCTCATTATAATACACCTTAACCTATTTATGCAACCTACATATATTTTACTCGGAATTTATTTACTATAATAATTTATTTATGACAACAATTACTTTCTTCTTCCACCTGTTCTTGCTCAGTTAGTTCTATTAACTCTTGCCCTAGGCCAACTACTTCATCAACTTGTACAACATAATGCACCCAATAACCTCTTTTTTCTCCAACTATTAATCCAACTTCTCTGAGTCTTTTTAAATGCTGTGAAACTGCAGATTCTGACATCTCTACCTCTTTAGCTAAAGCTTTCACACAATAATCTTTCTTTAATAATAACTCTACTATTTTAAGCCTCTTTTTATCTGCTAATGCCTTTAATTTAA
>JAWOFC010000303.1:0-7154 GCA_046482455.1 Halanaerobacter sp.
ACATCCATTACAACTCTCAAATCATGCTTATGAGCTGTAGTCACGAATTCTCTAAATTCAGCAATCGTTCCTACATTCTTATCTATAGTAGTATAATCCAAAGCATAATAACCATCATAAGCATAATGAACAGCTTCTTCATTCTCATCTCTAGCAAAAGAGCCGTGAATCTGTTCATAAGGAGCACTAATGCATATAGTATTGATACCTAATTTTTTGAAGTATCCCTCCTTAATTTTTTGAGTCACCCCAGCAATATCGCCGCCGTGAAAGGTCTCAACCTTACTTCCAGTCTTATCAACTTGTGGGTGATCATAGGAATTATCGTTCTCAGAATTAGCATTATAAAATCTATCTATCAATAAATAATAGGCTGTTCTATTCTCCCAAATAGCTCCTTGGTTCTGACTCTTTATAATATTTTCATCTTCTGATTCCTCTATCTTAGTAGGACGTTCAGAATTCCATTTACTGCCATCGTACCAAGCTGTCTCTACTGGGCTGAGACTAACTCCTTTTTCTGCACCTGCAAAACGAACTACTAGAGGAACTTCATTTTGAGGTAGATATTTATCAGCAATCTTAAATGAATACCAATTTTTTGGAGCATCAGCAGCAGTCTTCATTTTAGCCGGTTCTTCTTTGCTATAACCCATCTCTTGAGTAATCTTCTTCCCATTTTGAGTTCCTACTACAATAGTTGGTTCTTTTTCTTTTGTCGTATAATAATGGACTTTAATCCCAGAAAATTTAGGGATTGATACCTTACGAGGACCATTCTTATCACTGCTAATTCCACTTTTAGATACCGCTTCAACCCAATAATAATAGTCTTGATCATCTTCTATATCCTGGTCAACATATTTGCTATCCTCTATTTCTGTAGCTATTTGATTTGCTTGAGCAAAATCTTTATTTTGACTGCGGTAGAGATTATATTTGACATCTCCAGCACTCCAATTTAATCGTACATTAGTCTCACCTAATACTTGGGCAGAGAATTTATTAGGCGTTTGCGGAGGAGATTCCCACAATACGCTAATTCCCAATCCTCCTTGACCATCCTTACAGTCTAAATTAATCTTCGTCACCTGATTAGGCAGCACTAAAATTTCAGATTTAGTATCATTAAATACTTCTGTTTTACCTGCCGTTAATGATAAGTTTAAATCATACTCTCCTACCTCTATACTCTGTTCACCAAAATCCGCTTCTGCAGTATTACCATCCACCTCTACTTCTGCTTCTTTTTCTACATTTGCAGTAACTAAACTAACTTGCCCACCATCTACATCACTCGGTAAATTACTTAAACTGACTACTACATTTTTAGTCTTTAAAAAAGTTAACTCATCTAAAGAATAATTAGCATTAACATTGCTAACTACTACTTCATCACTACCTTGATAAACATAATCTCCTTCATCATCTTTAACTTTAACTTCAATCTCATAAGTATCATCCAAATTTAAATCATCAAAGTTGAAACTAGTTTCTACAGCATCTGCGCTAACATCTTGGTCATCATCCTCAACTAAATTAGGATTATCAGTATTAGTCAGAGTAATTTCAACATTAGATAGATCAATTTGATCTTCTACAGCTAAAGACGAACTACTGTTATTAGTAATAATATTATCTAAATAAACAGTAACATTCAATGACGCAGTACTAGTCTTAAACTCTTCCTCCTCATTACGCGTATTAGTACAGCCACTTAATAGTAAAATAAAGATTAATAACACCGTTAAGAGCTTCAGTCTATTTTTAACATTCAGCATTAATCCCATCCCCTCTTAATAATTAATTTAATAAATCTAGCCCGTCCATAATTAAATAGTTTATAACTAATTATACAGTTTTTCTCTATATTAATTGTATTATACTTTACCCTGCTCTTCAACAGTATTTATGTTACTTTTGTCTATGAACACACCCCAAATGATCAAAAAATCGCGAGTAGAACCCGCGATTTTTTACGCCTAACTAGCAGCATTACTCTGATAATCAGAACTCTCCCCAGCAAAGATCTGCTTAGGAATCATATATAATTCTCCCTCTAACTCTAAAAAGTTATATCTGCCCTGTTCTTTAAATCTATTCTCTTTCTTCTTAGCTCCTGCCTTGATTAAGTACTCATAGATTTTTTTATATCTTTCCTTCTCTGACATTCTATTTACCTTAGCCCTTGAGATTGAGAAAAAATCCTCCATCAACTCTGCACTTGTCATCACTTCTTTGTTCATTAACTTCATTATTAACGCCCCCTAGTAGTTTATAGTTTTAATCTCTGTGTATAATTTATTAATTGCTTTCTTCTCTAATTCTATGATATAAGACTCAGAAATTTGCAATTCAGCTGCTACTTCCTCTATACTTAATCTCTGTTCAGTTCGAAAAACACCAGAACGCAGCATAATAATCTCTCTTTCTCTGCCCTTTAAACGCCCCATTGCTTTTAATAAGACTTCTCGATCAACTACATTTTTAATATAATTATAGACCAGATCCATATCCCTTCCTAATGCAGAAGAAGCAGCTATTACATGCTCACGAATCTTATCATATTTCATCTCATCTACAATATTATCCATCATTCTCTCTGATAGCTCCCAAAATTCCTTCATCAACTCTCGGCCTGTTAATACTTCTCTACTCATTAGTGCCATTATAACGCCTCCTATTGGTTTATAGTTTTGATTTATGTTTATATATTTATTAATTCAGCTCTGTACCTCAAATTCTTAAATAGCAACCTTAGAATCGTTGGATTCTTCTTCATGACTACTCTCTTCTCTACTCTCTAACTCCTCAATCCAACTCTCATCTAATTCGTCAAATATCTGCGTTGGAATCAGATAAATATCCCCCGCTAACTCTAAAAACTCATGTTGGGCATACTCTTCAAATCTATTCTCCCTCTTTTGAGCCCCTGCTTCTATTAGATATTCACAGATCTTTTCATATCTTACCTTTTCTGCAACATTATTTATCATTCTCTCCGACATAGCAAAAAACTCCCCCATCAACTCTGCACTAGTAAGTACTTCTTGACCCATTAACTTCATTATTAACGCCCCCCATTAGTTCATTTTTTTAATCTCTTTCTGTAATTTATTAATAATCCGTTTTTCTAAACGGGAAATATAAGATTGTGAAATACCTAACACATCTGCTACTTCTTTTTGAGTTAATTCCTGTTTATCCTCTTGCAGTCCAAAACGTAGAATCATAATCTTTCTTTCTCTCTCAGTTAAACTTTCCATTGCCTCTAATAATAATTCTCTATCGACCTCTTCTTCAATATATTTATAGATCAGTTCAATATCTGTTCCTAAGACATCAGATAGTTTTAATTCATTGCCATCCCAGTCAACATTTAATGGTTCCTCAAAGGACATCTCTGATCTTTTTTTGTTATTCTTGCGCAGATACATCAAAATTTCATTTTCAATACAGCGTGAAGCATAAGTGGCTAGTTTAATATTCTTACTCACATCAAAGGTATTAACTGCTTTAATTAAACCAATTGTACCAATTGAAACTAAATCCTCAATATCAATTCCTGTATTATCATACTTACGTGCTATATAGACAACTAAACGCAGATTCCTTTCAATCAAAACCCCTCTAACTGTCTTATCGCCCTCCTCTAATTTAGCTAGTAAATAATCTTCTTCTTGATTTGACAGCGGCGGCGGTAGAGTTTGACTGCTGCCAACATAGAATATTTTTTTAGCCTGATATAAGCCGCAAATTTGTAATAGCTTAATTACATATAATCTAAGCTTCCAACTCAGTTTTATTAACACCTTACTCATCAGCTGATTCCTCCCTATAATATTTTCAGACTCAAATTTTAGATATTTTAAACAGTTCAGGATTTAGTAAAGCCTGATAGTCATCACTTTGATTTAACTCACCTTTTTTCAAGGCAATTATTACTCGCTCAGTACTCAGCTCTTCTTCCTGAGTTTTAATTAAAATATTATCAGGTCTAAATCCAATTAACATTCCTTTCTCTGCACCTAATGAAGAGAAAGGAATCAATCTAAAACGTTTGGCCCATGAAGTATCAATCTCTTCTTCAAATAACATATTTTCATCCTGCTGGGCTGATTCTAATAACTCTATTATCTCTACTGGCAACAAATCCCTTAAAGCTCCTAATTCTGCTACGACAACTGGAATTTTAGTTAATGGATCCTGCAAATGATTTCCTGTATCTACTAATGCTACTAATTCTTCAACCTGCTCATCAAAAGTAATCTCTATTTTTAAACAGAATATATTAGGCAGTATTTTTTGTTGGATAAATATCCAGCCAAACTGTCCAATGATAATAATAAAGAATGAAGCAAAAATCATTAACCATAAATTATCAGGCGAAATATTTAAAATCCCAGCTAAACTATTTAATGGTGACCCACCTGTTAGATTATAAAGAGCTAAAATACCTCCTGCAGTAGCAAAAGTAATTAAATAAAAGTAACCTACTGCTTTAAAAAAATCCTTCTTCCTTACTGGAGCAAATGAACCTAGAATCATTAACATAGAAATAATAATATGAATCAAAATTTTATTTAAAAACCTAAATTGAGGTAAAATAACTATAATTGTATAACAAGTTCCTAACAATGAAATCAAAAGTAAGCGCCAGACTTTATATTTTAAGTCTGATAATTTAGCAGTAGCCCATAATAATAAATAATTCATTATAAAATTAACACCTAAGAATAAATCTAAATAAACTACTAATTTCATGCAGTAATTATCCCCATCCTTCCCTCTATAATAAATATATTCTCTATTATTAAAAATATAACTACAAAGACAAACAGCTAGTTCGCAAAATCGGAAGCGGTTTCGACATAATTAATTAAAAGCAACAATTTTCGTCTTTTCTTAACCCTATTTATTGTATCTTTAGACTATATTTTATGCTTTTATATTAATTATTAGGTATTTATCCTAGATACTATATTTTTTTGTCGAAATAAAAAATCTCGATGCCCTAAGGACATCGAGATCTGAAATCATCTATTCTTATTTTTCCGCAAGAATGCGGGTATATCTAAATCATCATCTCCAAAAGATTGGATATCAAAATCATCTTCTGGCTTCTGCTGTTTTTTTCTTTTCTGTTCTGACTGCTGTTTATCTGAACTTTTTTCTTTATCTTTTCTTTGCTCAACCGTCTGCTTTTGCTCTTCACGGTCAAAGCCTGTTGCAATTACTGTCACCTTAACTTCATCTTCTAAGTCTTCATCTACTACTGAACCTAGAATAATATTTGCTTCTGGGTCTGCTACTTCCGAAATCACCTTTGCTGATTCATTAGTTTCATGTAATCCTAAACCAGAACCACCAGTTACATTTAATAATACTCCCTTTGCACCTTCAATTGAAGCTTCTAATAAAGGAGAAGCAATTGCAGTTCTAGCAGCTTCAACGGCTCGATTATCACCTGTAGCAGTTCCAATCCCCATTAATGCTGAGCCTGCATCAGTCATAATAGTCTTTACATCAGCAAAATCAAGATTAATTAAGCCCGGGATAGTTATTAAGTCAGAAATTCCTTGTACCCCTTGTCTTAAAACATCATCAGCCGTTTTAAATGCCTCCACTAAAGTAGTCTGTTTCTCTACAACATCTAGGAGTCTATCATTGGGAATAATAATTAAAGTATCTACCTTCTCTTTTAAGTTCTCAATACCTTCTTTAGCCTTTTTCATTCTCTGACGTCCTTCAACGGTAAAAGGTTTAGTAACTACACCAACTGTTAAAGCACCTACATTTTTAGCAATTTCAGCAATTACGGGAGTTGCACCTGTACCAGTACCGCCGCCCATTCCTGCTGTAATAAATACCATATCTGAGCCTTCTAAAGTTTCAGCAATCATATCTTCGCTCTCTTCAGCAGCCTTACCACCAATCTCAGGATTAGCCCCTGCTCCTAAGCCATTAGTTAATTCATCACCAATCTGTAGAGTGATTTCAGCATTAGAGGAAACCAAAGCTTGGCCATCAGTATTGACTGCTACAAACTCAACTCCTTTAAGACCTGAATCAATCATGCGGTCAACAGCATTATTTCCACCGCCGCCTACCCCTACAACTTTTATATCAGCAAATTGTTCCATCTCTGAATCGAATTCAAAAGTTGACATTTATAATGTCCCTCCTTAGTTTCCTAAATTAAAACATGCTTTTAAACCAATCTTTAACTCTAGTAATAAAGTCTTCTATTAATTTCTCTTCATTTTGGTCTTGAGACACATCATTTAAACCCATCTCTGCGCCGTAGCGTACCAAACCTACTGCTGTAGAAAAGATCGCACCGCTCTCTTCAGAGATATGATTATAGTCCTCACCTAAATCATAAATAGAACCATCTAAATAATCTAATAATCCATTTAAATTGTTAGGTTTCCCATTTCTAACTGGCATATCCAATTCTCGCGATACAAAATCGGGTAGTCCTTTTAGTAAAGAAGCCCCTCCAGTAAGTACCATGCCAGCTGGAACTAAATCCTGACATTTCCCTTTCTTTAATTCATCGTTCACCATATCAAATATCTCTTCTACACGAGGCTCTATAATTTCAGCCAATCTCTGCCGTGAAACAGATCTTTGTTTAGACCCAGAGGTATCTACAATATCAATCTTTTCATCACCATCAAGTAAAGATGCCTCTGCAAAGCCGTGCTTAATCTTTATTTTTTCGGCATTAGTTTTAGGAGTTCTAAGACCAACAGCTATATCACTTGTAACATGGTCGCCCCCAACAGGCAAAATAGCAGTATACCAAATACTACCCTCTTTAAAGACAGCAATATCGGTAGTTCCACCTCCCATATCTACAAGCACAACTCCTAAATCTTTTTCGCTTTCTGATAAGACAGCCTTACTGGCAGCTAAAGGCTGAAGCACTATATCTTCCACTCCAATCCCAGCCCGATTAACACTTTTAGCTAAGTTTTGAATAGAAGTTACAGAACCAGTCACAATATGTGTCTCTGCCTCTAATCTAACACCTGCCATTCCTAACGGGTATTTTATATCCTTACAGCCATCAACAATATATTCGCGTGGTAAGGCATGAACTATCTCCCGTTCAGGCGGAATAGAAATAATTTTAGTTGCATCCATTA
>JAWOFC010000149.1:0-2999 GCA_046482455.1 Halanaerobacter sp.
GTAAGAGACGCATTGAAGAGAGTAAGGTTGCTTTAGGGGAAGGATTAGAAGGAGATGTAATTGCTAATTTATTAGACCAACTGGAAATTAAAGATAGTATTAATCAGCAGGATGTAGTGACAATAACTCCAAATTGGGTTAATAAAAATGCTCCAGAGACTGGTACTGTAGTTGGGCCAGAATCACTGCGGAAGTTAATTCAATATGTTAAGGGCCAAGAGCCTGCAAGAGTAGTAATAGCTACTGGTTCAGCTGGAGCAGAAACGCCGCAGATTATGGAGAAGACAGGATATCAACAAGTAATTGAAGAGGAAGAAGTAGAATTTGTTGATCTAAATTATGGTCCTTACCAAGAATTTGAGATTGATCATCCAATATTGAAGAAGATAAAGCTAAATGAGTTACTTGCAGAGACTGATTTTTTAGTCTCCTATACTCAAATAAAGCATCATGAAGAAGCCACAGTTTCTTTAGGAATTAAGAATATTGCTTTAGCTTGGCCGCCAGCAGAGATACATGGATTCCCTAAAGCTGGGGAAGGGATTCATGAAGATCTACATCAGTTTATAGTAGAGATGGGAAAGTTGATTCCAATTGATTTAACAATCTTAAGTGCTGATCAAGCAATGGTAGGCACAGGACCATCAAAGGGTAAGGCAGTCAATGTTGATTTAGTAGCAGCTGGAACTGATCCTTTAGCAGTCGATGTAGTAGGTGCTAGATTATTGGGATTTAGACAGCAAGCCATTCAATATTTACATAACTTAATTCGGGCTGAGATAGGGGAAGGCGATTTACAGAAGGTTAACTTATTAGGTCTTCCTTTAGACCAAGCCGAAAAGAAGTTTAGCCAAGCAGCCTATGACCATGAGATTGTATTAGATAAAGATCAAATCTTGCCCCTGCATTTAAGGACTAAAAGTTAAAGATTATACAATGACAGCCCTATATTGGGGCTGTTTCCTTATTTAATAGGACTAATTTTGATTGAAAGTTAAGTGCACCTTTTCTTCTGTGCTAGAATATTATAGATAGCAGAGGAGGGATTAGTATGTATAAAATAAAATCTAAAGAGGACTTTATAATTATAACAGGAAGTAATATAATTAAGAATGATGAAGCCAAATCAATCTGTGAAGAAGTGGCAGTTAAAATGGCAGATCAGCAGATAGGAGATATAATTCTAGATTTGCGGCTGTTAAATTTGGGGCAGAGTAAGTTTGATATTTTTATTAATTATTTATCAAAGTTGGATCTTAATCGCATTGCTTTAGTCTTAGAGGACTTGATTTCATCTTTGAAATTTAAACTATGGAAGAGAAAATACAATAATTATATTGAGTTAGCTCAATTTAATAATTTAGCTACAGCTAAGAACTGGATTCAAGAAAGGAGTTAAAGTATGATTTTAGTTAGTGCTTGTTTATTAGGTGAGGATTGTAAATATGATGGTGGCAATAATGAAACTGAGGAGATAAGGGTATTATTTGATGAAGAAGAGCTTATTTCCGTCTGCCCAGAAAGATTAGGTGGTTTAACAATTCCCCGTCCCCCAGCAGAAATTCAAAATGGGACTGGTGAAGATGTCTTGCAAAATCAAGCAGAGGTGAGAGATAAAGAAGGACAGGACTTAACTGATGAATTCTTAGCAGGAGCACGTCAGACTTTAGAAAAAGCTGTTGCTAATGACTGTAAACTTGCTATCTTTAAGGCAAGGAGTCCCTCGTGTGGAACAGAAGAAATCTATGACGGTAGCTTTAGTGGAGAGCAAAAAGAAGGTGTAGGAGTTACTACTGCTTTATTGGAGCGGGCTGGAATTAGAGTTTTCAATGAAGACAATTTAATGAAGGTTAAAGAAGCTAAGGAGGAATTAGAGAATGAATATAGTTCTGTACCAACCAGAGATCCCTCCTAATACAGGTAATATTGCCCGCACCTGTGCCTGTACTGGATCTAGCCTACATCTGATTAGGCCTTTAGGTTTTTCGACAGACGAAAAGGCTCTGCGCCGGGCTGGTTTAGATTATTGGGATAAGTTAGATATCTATTATTATGATAATTTAGAAGAGTTATTTGCCCAATATCAGGATAATAATTTCTACTTTGCTACTAAATTTGCGGATAATTATTATGATGAAGTGGAGTATCAAGAAGATGATTTCTTAGTTTTTGGGCGCGAAACAGCAGGACTGCCTGATTACATATTAGAAAGTCATTCTGAGGACTGTATTAGAATTCCTATGGGGGAGAATATCCGTTCTTTAAATTTGGCTAATGCGGTAGCAATTATCTTATATGAAGGATTAAGACAGAATAATTGGGCAAGTTTAGTTTAAGATTATTACGAGGAGGATTTTGATGAGTAATATAGCTTATGTTAATGGAGATTTTGTAAAATTAGAAGATGCAGTAGTTTCAATTGAAGATAGAGGCTTTCAATTTGGTGATAGCATTTATGAGATAGTAAAGTTATATAATGGAAAGTTATTTAAATTAGATGAGCATATGCAGAGGCTATTCAATAGTGCTAAGCAGATAAGACTAAATTTAGATTATAGTAAAGAGGAGTTAAAGGAATTGGCTCAGCAGCTTTTAGAGAAGAATGAAGGGAGTGAACGAAGAGCAGAGGGTGGATTATATATTCAGATAACCCGAGGTGCAGCTCCACGCAGCCACGGCTTTTCTGATGATTTAGAGCCTACTGTAGTTATGTACTTGCTGCCGGCAAAGAAGATAGAAGCTAAGGTGAGAGAAGCAGGAGTAACTGCTATTACTATGCCTGAACAGAGATGGCAGCACTGTAATATTAAAACCAATAATCTATTACCTAATATCCTAACTAGCCAACGGGCCAAAGAAGAAGGAGCAGATGAAGGCATTTTTGTAACTGAAGAGGGTATAGTTACAGAAGGGACAAGTAGTAATGTCTTTACACCGGGACCGCGGCGGCGATCGAATTCTGTGCCAACCGGTTCGCGTTCCTGGCGGCCGACGCGGTC
>JAWOFC010000192.1:0-2714 GCA_046482455.1 Halanaerobacter sp.
GAAGTATCTGACAACTTTTTGCAGCTTGTCCTTTTACTATAGTCGTCAGATGACTTTGATCTTAATACTTGAGCTGATTGCTGATAGCTGAAAGCTCACAGCTTATCAATGCCCTTCGTGTAATCCTATTCACCCTACTTTGAGTCTATTAAATGCGTAATCTATATCCTGTGCTTTTTGCTTATTGCCTACTTGCTGCTGACTTTGATATTTATCCGCTAATCAGGTACAATATAGTCATCAGCTATCAACTATCAGCCCTCAGCTGCTTATCAATGCCCTTTGAGTCTATTAAATATTTAATCTATCTGCTCTGCTTTTTGATTATATTTACTCTTTACTCTTTACTTTTTTTGATTGTGTTTACTCATTACTGCTTTTACTGTTTTTACTCATTACTGATTACTGTTTTTACTGATTACTGTTTTTACTGATAGCTCATAGCTCATAGCTCATAGCTCACAGCTAATTAGGAGGTTTCATAAAATGAAAGTGTTAGGTATTATTACTGAATATAATCCATTTCACAATGGTCACCAACTCCATATAGAAAAATCTTTAACAGAGAGCAAGGCTGATGCTGTAATCTGTATTATGAGTGGTTCTTTCCTACAGCGCGGCACCCCTGCTCTAACCCATCCGTGGGCACGGGCCAAAATGGCTCTAGAAGCAGGGGTTGATTTAGTAATCCAACTACCAGTCAGCTACTCTCTACGCAGTGCAGAATATTTTGCCTACGGTAGTGTAAAATTATTAGATGCTGCTGGTATAGTAGATAGTCTCTGTTTTGGCAGCGAGACCGGCTGCATTAAACCGCTCAAATTCTTAGGCCAATTACTAGCTGAAGAACCACCGCAGTTAAGTCAATTAATCCAAAAGAATCTAGAAACAAACAACTCGTATCCAGAAGCGCGGGCTACAGCAGTCAGCGATTATTTAGCAGAAAAAAATGACAGTAATTCCTTCTCACAAGAAGAGATTAAAAGAGCACTGCACAGTTCCAATAACATCTTAGGTATTGAATATATCAAAGCCTTAACTAAACTCAATAGCTCAATTACTCCTTTGACAATTCAAAGAGAAGGTGAGGGATATAATTCTAAGCACTTAAGTAAAATCTCTAGTGCTACAGCAATTCGCGCTAAAATTGAGGAAAATTCTAAGAATGATAAACCACTCTTAGATGCAGAATTAGAAGAGACTATGCCTGCTGCAACTATTAAGATTCTAAAAGAAGAATTTACTGCAGGTAGAGGGGCGATCTTCCCTGCTGACTTTGCTGTTCAACTACTGACAATTCTAAGAAGAGCTGCAAAGGAAGATATAAGAAGTTATGAAGATATACGAGGTGGTTTAGAGAATCGAATTAAGAGAGCAGCTCTTAACTCCACTACCTGGTCAGGTTTAATAGAAAAAATTAAGACTAAACGTTTTACTCAAACTCGCATCCAAAGGATTTTGGCGCAGATATTAATTGATTTAAAAACAGAGGATTTAAATAATTTTGCTCAAGCAGGCGGCCCTCAATACTTTAGAATCTTAGGCTTTAATCAGCAAGGCAAAAAATTATTACACCAGATTAAAGAGCAGAGTGAACTTCCTTTAATATCTCGTGTAGCTAATCACTTTAAAAGTAATTACCAGCCGCAGAATTTACTCCAACAGATGTTAAGTTATGATCTACAAGCTAATAATCTCTATAGTTTAGCTTTAGCAAATCAACACTGGCAGCAGGGTAATTTAGATTATAAACGACCGCCAATTATCAAAACTTAATCTCTTAAGACTCCTGGGTTAAATAATTAATTATATCAACAAAATTTTCGACCCTAACTAATTTCAAGTCCTTCTTCTTCATCTCTTGGGCTGTTTCCCAATTTCCAGCTGGCACGAAAAACAACTGCGCTTCTTCCTTTTTAGCGGCAGCAATTTTTTGCTTTATTCCATCAATTGGACCAATCGTTCCGTCTAAATTAATTGTTCCAGTTCCTGCAATTTTACTCCCTTGGGTAATATCATCTTCAGTTAGCCCATTATAAATTTCTAGAGCAAACATACTCCCCGCTGAAGGCCCTCCAATCTTCCCTGCATTAATCTCAATTTGGATCGGAAAATTATACTTTCTTTTATAAGGGGTAATCAAGACCCCAATTGATGGCTGCTCACTATTTTGCTGTAGTGCCTTAGTCTTAATTGTATACCTCTTTTTCTCTTCTTCCCGTTTGACCGTCACCTCTACCTTATCTCCTAATTCTCTATCTTGAATCTTATTTACTGTTTCAGTCAAGAGCTGCACCTTAGTACCATCTACTCCTACAATAATATCCCCCTCTTTTAAACGACCATACCCATCACTTTTTTCCAAAACTTGAACTATTTTAACTCCCTGCCCTGTTATTTGAGGCTGATATCCTACCTCTTTTAAAGCAACAGCTTTAGCTTTTAACTGACTCTCTGTCATCATCTCTTGCATTAAATTAAAATATTCATCTAAATCAACATCTTCAGGCAGAAAATCCATCGACTGTAGTTCATATAATTCCGGTTTAAATAACTTAACCCAGAAATAATCTATTAGATTAGCCCGTTTCATTGAGACTGTAGTTAACATAATCTTACCAGCAGTAGCATACGAATCAGCTTTAATATTTACCATTGGTGCAATATCTTCAGCCACTCCTGGCGAAACAAGATAATAATTTATAGGATATAAA
>JAWOFC010000238.1:0-10999 GCA_046482455.1 Halanaerobacter sp.
CAGCAAATAAGTTGGATGTAGAGACGAAAGTTGTCTCTGTACCTGAGCGGGAGAAGTTCTTGGCCCAAGATGAAGACTATATTAATAGTCTCTTAGGTGCAGATACCTTCCGAGTTGTACTTGAAGCGGGAGTAAGCAGTGGTTGGTATCAATTATTACAGGATAAATATCATATAGTTAGTGTAGAAGAGTTTGGCGCTAGCGGTCCCGGTGCAGAAGTTGGAGAACAGTTTGGATTTATAGCCCAAGATGTTGCAGCGGATATTAAAGATAAATTATAGATGATAGAGGACCTCGGGTTTTTACCTGAGGTCTTTTTTTTAGTTAAATCCAATCTACCCTTGACATTTAATGTAAAATTTATTATTATTTTACTATAAATGGAAAAAGGGGTGGAGCAGGTGAAGAAAATTTTAGTGCTTGGATTAATGGTAATATTGGTTCTGTCTCTATTTGGCTGTTCTAGTGTTGAGGATGAAGAATTGGAGAAGGATGATAATCAAGAAGAGCTAGCCCAATATCAAGCTGGAGAGTTAGTTGTGGGAATTAAGGAGAAGAGAGGAGTTAGTACGCAGAATGTAGATAGTCTAATCTCTGCTCAAGCTGAAGATGATCAAGAGAGGATTGAAGGAGAGGGCTTTGAGGTGGTAGATTCTGTCTATGACTTCAATGACGGAGAGGCAAATAGCTTGAGTAATGAGACAAAGGCGCAAATGGTAGAGACAATGGGTTTTGTCTATACAGTAGAGTTTGACCAGAGTAAGTTTGAGTCTTATTCTCAAGCTAAGTCTGCTTTAAAAGAGACTTTAAAAGAGTCTGGTACAGAGCTTAAGTATATTGAACCTAACTTTAAATACCATGCTCTAGGAGCTAAAAAGTTTCCAAAGATTCCAAAAGAAGAGATTAGTAGTTTGGGAGCAAGCACAACTGAGATGAATAGAGAACAGACTTGGCACTATGAAATGATAAAAGCCCCTAAAACCTGGGATGAGATTACTAAAGGTGATAGCTCAGTTAAAGTTGCTATCTTAGATACAGGTGCTGATGAGGATCATCCAAGCATAAGAGGCTTGATTAATCGTGATTTAGCTAAGAGTTTTGTAGGTCATACATTTGATGACGGTAATGGTCACGGGACTCATGTGGCAGGTACAGTTGCTAGTCAAGGTCAAGTTTCAGGTGTTATGCAAGAGGCAGAGCTGATTCCAGTTAAAGTATTAGGTGATCAAGGCGGCGGGAGTTTAACTGCAATTCAAAAAGGAATTGTATATGCAGCTGATGCAGGAGCAGATGTAATTAATATGTCCCTTGGCGGCGGCGGTTATTCTCAGGCTATGGCTGATGCTTGTCAGACTGCTGTCAAGCAGGGAACTGTTGTAGTTGCAGCAAGTGGAAATGAGAGTAATTCTAGTATCTCTTATCCATCTCGTTATGAGTCTGTAATCTCTGTAGGTGCAGTAGATTCAAGAGGAAATAAAGCTAACTTTTCTAATTATGGTGCAGGATTAGAAGTTGTAGCTCCTGGTGTTAATATTTACAGTACCTATACCGGTGGTCAGTATAAAGAGTTATCTGGAACTTCTATGGCTTCCCCCCATGTAGCTGGAGTAGTTGGATTAATGAAAGCAGCCAATCCAGATGCTTCTGTAGATGAGATTCGATCTGCTCTACAGGATACTGCTCAAGATGCAGGTAGTAGTACTCATTATGGTGAAGGAATTGTGAATACCTACCAAGCAGTTAAGGCTCTTGATGATGGAGATAATGATGATGATGAAGAACCTACTCCTGAGCCAGAACCTACCCCTGAACCTACAAAAAATATTGCTTTAGATAAAGAAATTTCTGCTTCTTCTACTTATTCTTCCTATCAAGCTCAAAATGCTAATGATGGTGATGCGGATGATACCTTTTGGGCTGCAAGAGCTAATTATTATTCAGAATGGTTAATGCTTGATTTAGAAGAACAAAAGACTGTTAGTGAAGTTAAGGTCAAATGGAGTGCTAATAATTATGCTAAAGACTATGGGATCTATTATTATGATAATGGTTGGCAGCAGGCTGCTAAAGTGAATGATAGTGCTGGTGGATGGGATGAAATAAAATTAGATAGAGCAGTTACAGCACGTCATTTCTGCTTAATAGCTGAAGATAGTAATTCTCATTATTATACTGTGTACGAGTTTGAACTATATTAGTTTAAATTATCGTTTAAATCTCAGGGCATCTGCCCTGAGATTTTTTATTGCAAGTTGTTGATTAAATCCAAAGATGCTATTTTTATGATTCATTGAAAAAATGTACTGTTGAGTTGACATTAGTATTTTCTAGTTTTATACTATAATTATCATATGATTGTAAATTGACCTTCTTATTATTGTGAATATTATCGATAGTACTAATTTAGCTAAGAAGATTAAAATAAATTGGAGGGGAAATAAATGAAGAGAGAGTGGTGGAAAGAAGCAGTTGTCTATCAGATCTATCCACGTAGTTTTAATGATACAAATGGTGATGGGATTGGAGATTTAGCAGGAATTATTCAGTGCGCAGACTATTTAGAGAAGTATAGAGAGCCTAAATTTAGGTTGACCCAAGAGATTGAGTATAATACTCAGGAGCTCTTAATTAGTAATTATAGTGTAGAAGAAGATGAGAATATTGCAGAGATCAAACTGCGTCCTTATGAGGCGCGAGTCTATAGATTAAGTTCTTAAGATATTTTTTGCTCTTTAAGGAGGAATTAAGTAGTTTAATCTTGAAAGCATTTATATAGTATTAGTATGTAAGGAGGCAAGAGTATTTTAACAATTAAGTGTGCTAAATGTAAAGCTAAGTTATTAAGATATAAAAAGATAGGCTCAGGACAAGTTCTGCGCTGCTGGGAGAGTAAGATTCGCAAAATTTATGGAAATTTAGAGAATGATAAATTATATTGTCCTAATTGTGGGAATCTAATTGCTGTAGTGAAGACTGACCGTGAGGAGAATTATTTAAAGATGGAGCAGAGTCAGTTTACATTTAGTGGACACAAAATTTAAGATAAAGGTTTTGAGAAAGGAGTTCAGTGGTAATGGGATATAATTTAGTAGTTGTAGAAAGTCCAGCTAAAGCTAAAACAATTAGTAAGTATCTAGGTGGTGGCTATCAAGTACAGTCTAGTCTAGGTCACTTTAGAGATCTACCCAAAAAAGAGTTGGCAGTAGATGTTGAAAATAATTTTGAACCAACTTATGTGATTACCAATCAGAAGGCATTGAATAATTTAGAAGAGTCTTATCAAGATGCTGAGATGGTCTATATAGCTAGTGACCCTGATCGAGAAGGGGAGGCAATTGGCTGGCATGTTAAGAAGGTGCTTGATTTAAAGAGTGGTGAATATCAGCGGGTAACCTTTAATGAAATAACTAAAAGTGGAATTAAAAGAGGGATTGACAATCCTCGTGATATAGATATGGACCGCGTTAATTCACAGCAGACGAGAAGAATTTTAGACCGCTTAGTAGGTTATAAACTATCCCCGCTCTTATGGAAGTTTATTCGACGTGGTCTGTCAGCTGGGCGGGTTCAGAGTGTAGCTCTTAAGATGGTTGTCGAATTAGAAAGAGAGATTGAAGCCTTTGAACCGCAGGACTATTGGACTGTTAAAGCAGACTTTGCTGCTAGCTTAGAAGGTTTTAAGCTAAATAAAGTAGCAGATAAGAAGATTAAGCGGGCTAGATTGTGGGAAGAGGCTAAGGTAAATAGTTTACAGGATGATGTAGAGCAGGGGGATGAGTTTGAGATTACAGGATTGACGACTGAAAAGAAGAAGAAGTATCCCTATCCACCCTTTACAACATCTACCTTACAGCAGACTGCTTATAAGAGTTTGCGCTTCTCTTCTAAGAAGACAATGTATTTAGCTCAACAGTTATATGAAGGAATAGAAGTGAGTGGTGAAACAGTAGGTTTAATCACTTATATGCGTACCGATAGTGTGCGAGTTAGTAAACAAGCTCAGGGTCAGGCGCAGAAGTTTATTAAGGATAAGTTTGGTGAGGACTATACCTATAATTATTCGCGCAGTGTCTCTGAGAATGCTCAAGATGGTCACGAGGCTATTCGACCAACTTCTATCTATCGTACTCCTAAGGAAGTACAAGGCAGTTTAACAGAGGATCAGTATAAACTATATAAGTTAATCTGGAATAGTTTCTTAAATTCTCAACTAGCTCCGATGGAGTATCAACAGTTAGAGATCTTAACAGAAAAAGAGCAGTATCAATTTAGAGGGTTAGTGAATAAGATTACCTTTGATGGTTATTTTGCTAATCTAAATAGTAATAATTCTAGTTATAAGAGTGAGCTGCCGACCTTAAAAGAGGGAGAAATAGTGCCCCTCTCAGCACTAGATGTGAAGGCTAAAGAGACTCAGCCGCCGCAGAGATATACAGAGAGTAGAATGGTTAAGACGTTAGAGAAGAAGAATATTGGGCGGCCCTCAACCTTTAGTAATATTATCTCTACTTTGAAGAAGCGGAAGTATGTACAGGTTGAGAAGGGTAAGTTCTATCCGACAACTTTAGGGATTACAGTCAATGACTTCTTAGTTGACCACTTTCCTAATCTGATCAATATTGACTTTACTGCTGAAATGGAAGAAGGATTAGATGCAATTAGTCGTGGTAAGAAGGAATGGAAGAACTATCTAGAGGAGTTTTGGCAGCAGTTCAAACCAGAGTTAGAAGAGTTAGAGGAGAAAGAGGTTGATAAGACCGAGTATCAGATTAAGACTGATATGGAATGCTCTGAGTGTGGGGCAGATATGGTCTTAAAGGAAGGAAAGACTGGCAAGTTTTTAGGCTGTAGTAATTATCCTGACTGTAAGAATACTGTTAACATTCCTGATGGAGTTAAGATTGACAGCCGCCAGATTAAGGATAATTATTTGGAGGTTAAAGAGCGTATTGAAGAGAAGCAAAAAGAGGCCGAAGAGAAGAAGAAGAATATAGTAGAAACAGACTATAAGTGTTCGAATGGCAATCCTATGGTGATTAGAGAAGGAAGACGAGGTAAGTTTTTAGGTTGTAGTGAATTTCCTAACTGCGATTGTGGAGATACAATTAGTATTCCGGACGGTTTTGAACTGCCGGCAGGAGATAAGATTGAGATTAAAGAAGACTTAGAAGAGTATAAAGAAGAAGGCGGAAAGTATGGACATTGTCCTGAGTGCGGTGATGGTCTGCTAAGAAAGATTACTACTAAACGAGGCACTTTCTTAGGCTGTAGTAACTATCCTAAATGTAGACATACAGAACAGTTAGACGATGAGGATTAATTAAATAGAGGAGGAGGATAATAATGATTAAAGATGCTTTAAAGGGAATCTTTGGTAAGGGAGTAGATGAAATCACTGTCGATGAAGTAGCTAAAAGGGATGTGGCAGTTATTGATGTACGCAAAGAAGCTAAGTATCAAGAAGGTCATATTCCAGGAGCGATTAATATTCCCTACGGCGAGTTTGAAAAGGATCATCCCAAATTAGATGGGATTGCTAAGGATGAAGAGATTGCAGTTAATTGTGTAATGGGGATGTCGAGCCAGAAGGTAACGCGTTTATTAAATGAGGCTGGTTATGAGAATGCTAAGAGCCTTAAAGGCGGTATTAAAGCCTGGGAGGGCGAGTTAGAAAAATAAAGAAATAATTGCAACTTTGCTCGGGCCCTTTGGCCCGGGTTTCATTTTGTGATAAAATTTGACATAAAAAAAGGATATAGAACTATAATCTTTAATTAATTATATAGGATATAATCTAAGAGGGGTTATCTTAAATGGGGGGTTGAGTGGATGAAGTTCAATAAGTCTATGCTCTTTAGAGTGACACTAAAGGTCTTAGTAGTTGTGATTCCAGTCTTATTGCTCGGTTCATTCTTTATCTATCAAAATGTTACTGAGCAGTTAAAGGCTGAGGTTGGAGATGAATTATGTAAAGAGCTGCAGTTAAAAGCGAGTAATATCAGGAATATTCTAGAGAATCAAAAGTCAAAAGTAGAGTTAATTCGTGATTATGAAGCAGTAAAGTCCATGGAAGCAGATAGAATAGAACCTTATTTCAAGCAAATTATAGAACGCAATAGCAGTCTCTGGTCTCATTTTTTAATTACAGATGAAGAGGGAACGGAGATTGTTCATTCTGAAGGAGAAGAGTATTATGGCAATAATATTGCCCATAAAGAGTATTTTAAGGTACCCTTTGAAACAGGAGAAGCAGTAGTTGCCGAACCTAGTTTTTCCACTAGTACGGGGCGTAAGATTATGGGGGTTGGCTATCCACTTAAAGAAGGAGGAGAAGTTAAAGGTGTCGTAGCAGGATTTATAAAGTTAGATTACTTAACAAGAATGCTTAATGATGAAGATAAGATTTCTAAACATAGTTATAGCTTTATTTTGAATTCAAATGGTAGAGTAGCTACCCATCCTGATGAGGAGAAGGTCTTGACTAGAAATTGGTTAGAGCCGGAGGAAGATGAGGAGGCTGAGACCGAAGCATCTAAAGAAGAGATTAATAGTATGTCAACAGGGTTTAAAGAGATTATTGCTAATATGACAGAAGGTCAAGATGGCTTTAAGGTAGCTGAAGTTAACGGGACAAGGTCTGTAGTTGCTTATCAGCCGCTAGGAATTAAAGATATGAGTATAGCTACTGTAGTTCCGACCGATGAAGCATTTGCAGTCTTAATTAAGATTACTAACTTCTTAAAGATAGGTATAATTTTGATCTCTTTAATCTTAATTGGTGTCTTTTATTATACCTTAAGAAGTATTGTTGCGCCGATTAAAGAGGCTGCAGACTTTTCGCAAAAGATTGCTGATGGTAACTTAGATATTGAGGATTTAGATATTGACTATGATGATGAGTTAGGAACTTTAATTACTTCTTTAAATGAAATGAAAGATAATTTGAGAAATAATATTAGAGAGCTTGTAGATAATGCTGCTTCAGTAGTAGAAGATCTAACTGCTTATAGTGAGGAATTATCTGCTTCGGCCCAAGAAGGAAATGCAAGTATTGAGACGACTAATAGTCTAGTTGAAGATATCTCAGCTAGTATTGAGCAGATATCAGCTAGTGCTCAGGAAGTGAGCAATTTTGCTGAACAGTCGAGGTCTAAAACAGAGGCAGGTAGTGAGAATATCAAAGAGACATTAGAGAGTATTAACCAGATTAATTATTCTACCGGGGATGCCTTTAATGAGATTAATCAATTAGACGAGACAGCACAAGAGATTGAAGGAATAGTAGAGTTGATTACTAATATCTCAGAGCAGACGAACCTATTAGCCTTAAATGCTGCAATTGAAGCTGCTAGAGCTGGTGAAGCAGGACAGGGCTTTGCAGTAGTAGCAGAAGAAATTCGAGAATTAGCAGAAGAGACTAATGACGCTACAGATAAGGTCAGAAACTTAATTAATCAAACGCAGAATAGAGCTGAGAATGGATTGAGTGCTATTAAAGAGGTTAGTAAAGAGGCAGCAGAAGGAAAAGTAGTTGCTGAGAAGACAAAGGAAGTATTTAAAGAGATTAAAGAAGCTAGTGAAGAGACGGCTCGTCAGATTGAACAGACAGCAGGAGCGACTCAGAATTTGGCTGAACAGAGCCAAGAAGTAAGATCTAGTACCCAAGATATTAAGCAGATGTCTGATGACATAGCTCACTCTTCACAGGAGTTAACGGAGATGTCCCAAAACTTACAAGAGATTATAGGAAAATTTGATGTTTAGATTTGATTCCCGGTTTAAAAGCCGGGGATTTTTATTTGCATTAAAGAGAGGTAAGATAGATTGTCGAAATAAGGAGGAAATTAAGTAGAAATAGAGAAATAAGTAAAACAAGGCTTTGGATTAATGAGGTGATATTAGTAGGGAGGTTTCGTAGTGTTTGATTTAAAGTCTAATAAGATAATCTATGTAATTACTCTCTTTCTTATCGTAGTAGGAATTTTTTCTTTTGCTAATCAGCAGAGTAGTGCAGAGTTAATAGAATTAGAAGATAATAAATGGGAATATAAGTTAGGTGCTGCTTCATTAAGCACTATAGCAGATGATGAAAGTAGTTGGCAGTCTTATAAGTTAGGAAATCATCTGCCAGAAGAGACAGAAGAGTTCGATTATGTCTGGTTGAGAACTAAGTTAGCAGCATCTGATACTAAAGCTCCTGCGCTGCATCTAAAAGGGGTAGATACGATCTATTTTCCTTATCAGGTTTATGTGGGCAATGAACTCTTCTTTCAAAATGGTAATTTGAGTGGAGAGTTAAAAATTCCTGAGTTCGGTCACAAGATTATTCCTCTGTCGCAAAATTATGAGGAGCAATATATTTATATTAAGATCTATAATCAAGGTCAGAATCTATTTGTCGGAAGTGATTTAATTGAGTTTAGGCGCAGTCATCATAAAGGTATGAAGAGACTCTTGTTTAGAAATATTCTGCGTTTGATTGCTACTGTAATCTATCTATTGACAGGAGGTTTTATTCTAGCTCTTTATTTCTTTAAAAAGGATGAGGATTCTTTGCTCTACTTAGGTTTTTTCCTTATCTCAGCCTTTATTTTCACACTCAATTATAATGTAATACCGCACTTGCTGTTCAGTGGTTTTAGTTATCAATTATATCTGCTCTATTATTTTAATGTTTTCGTTATTATGGCCGTCTTCTTTCTCTACTTGGCAGAATTAATTTGGGAGAAGGAGAGGTTGTTTAGAGGAATTAGTATCTTCTATTTCTGTGGTTTGATAACAGCAATTATAGCTTATTTGATAGAACCGCATTCCGTTTTATTAGGCAGTAAAATATATAATATGCTATTACTTTTTGTCTTATTAATTGCTATCTATTATGTGGCTAAATTCTCATTCAGAGAAGAAAAAAATGAAAAAAGAGGTCACTTAAGGGAAGACCGCAATCAAAGTGAGATTAGAATCTTAGGTTTAGGGTTTATCGGGTTAGGGATTAATGCTGGTATCGCTTTAAGCTATGCTCTTGCAACAGAATATAGATGGTTGAACTTTTTAGTACCGCTGCTCGATAAGATACCGCTAACTAAGAATGATTTTGTTTTGATGGGCTTTTTCTATTTTATTGTAGTTTTGCTCTATATGACGGTTAAGAGATTTTTTGCTATGCAGGAATTGGCCCTGCGGGATAGTCTGACGGGGCTTTATAATCACGGCTACTTTAAGGAAGTACTAAAACAAGAGGTTAGACAGGCGCAGCGCTATGATGAGGACTTATCTTTACTATTATTAGATTTAGATGACTTTAAAGAGACTAATGATACCTATGGTCATCAAGCAGGAGATAAGATTTTAAGAGAATTAGCAGAGGTGCTGCAGGAAAATGTGCGGGAAAGTGATATAGTAGCTCGCTATGGAGGAGAGGAGTTTACGGTTATTTTAATTAATACTGACCTCGAAGCGACAGTGAAAAAAGGGAAAGAACTAAAGGAAGTAATTGCAGATATGAATCCTAGCTATAAAGGAACAGAAATTCCTATTACGACTAGTGTGGGAGCTGCTAGCCTTAGTTTGGTAGATAGTGCAAAAGAGTTAATCAATAAGGCAGATGAAGAGCTCTATGCTGCTAAGACTTCAGGTAAGAATCGAATTAGTTACTAAACTTAGATGTAGGAAGATAATTTTCTCCCGTGTTTGGCTGAAGGTGATTGTCAGAAAATGATTGCCGTTATATTGACGAACATGTTGGCAATTAGACTGGTAAATAATTTTTTGTTAATTGGAATTTAGAGAAGGAATAGGGAGGGGAAATAGTGAACGAAATAGAGACTAAAGATATAGAAATACCTGAAGATGAATTTGAAAATTGGCAGAATGTAGTAAATATTTTAGCAGAAATTATGGGAGTTACTAGTGCTTCTGTAACTAGAGTATATCCTCCTGAATTAGAGATAATGTTGGTAAATGAAGCCGAAGAAGCGGAAATTGAGGCAGGAGAGAGGTTTGAATTAGCAGGTCTTTTCTGTGAAGAAGTTATAAAGTCAGATAAAAAATTGCTAGTACCTAATGCATTAAAAGATGAGAGATGGCAAGATAAACCAGGATTAGAGACAGGACTGATCTCTTATCTAGGTTTTCCGCTAAAGTGGCCGGATGGAGATTTTTTTGGTACAATCTGTGTCCATGATAAAGAAGAGATGGAACATAACCCCCGCTGGGAAGAGTTGATGAAGCAGTTTAAAGAACTAATTGAATCAAATTTAGAACTGATCTATCAAAATCAGAAATTATCTAATTCTTTAGAAAAAGGCTTTAAGATACATCAAAAGCTGTTACCTAATGAGCTTCCAGACCTTAAAGGGATTTTAGGGGATAGCTATTATCAACCTGCTATTAAGCTGGGAGGAGATTTTTATAATTTTATTCTGTTAAATGATCTGTTGATAGTCTATTTAGTAGATGTAGCAGGACATGATTTAGATGGAGCTATAACCAACATATTTGTGCGGGAAGCTATCAATAGTTTCTTATTATTTTCTCATAGCCCAGGAGAAGATCTATCCCCAAAGGAGATGCTTTTATTTTTAGTTAAGAGATACAAAGAAGAAGAGTTCCCTGATGACCAGTTGGTTAGTTTTCTTATGGGGGTTTTAGACTTAGAAGGAATGGAGTTTACTTTCGTCAATGCTGGAATTCAGATAGCACCTTTGATTATAGATAAAAATGGAGGAGTAGAATCTCTAGACTGTAAAGGAGTTCCCATATCTTCAGCAATTGAAGATAATATTTATGATATCTTAGAAGAGAAGTCAATCAATTTTTCACCAGGTAAGTCAGTCTTTTTAACTACAGACGGTTTGATTGAAGAGGAAAAAGGGGGAGAAATCTATGGTGAAGATAGGTTACGGAGAGTATTGATGAATAATTATTCAGCACCACCTAGTTTGATTAACTATCGAGTACGAAAGGATTTTAAAGAGTTTGCTGCTAAGACAAGGGGTCA
>JAWOFC010000250.1:0-5448 GCA_046482455.1 Halanaerobacter sp.
GCTGAAATTTTAGCTTATTACCTACTTTTTACTGTTTTTGACTTTTACTCATTACTTATTACTATTCACTCATTACTGCTCTTAACTTATTACTCTTTACTTTTTTACTCTTTACTCATTACTGCTCTTCACTCATTACTGCTTTTCACTGCTTTTATAACCACTCCAGCCTCTTCCGCCTTAGCCACTACTTGATCTTGCTTAACAATAAAAGTCTTGTCTGCTTCAATAACTAAACCCTGAGCATCAACCTCAATCAGATTCTCTATCGTCTCTAAACCAATCGTTGGAATATCAAACCTCAAATCCTGCTGCGGCTTAGCCACCTTCGCTGCTACAACTTCACCTTGACCTAACTTCCCACCACGTAAGATTGCTTCATCCGTTCCTTCAATTGCCTCCACAGCCATCACAGCTTGATCTTTCACCACTACCGTCTGACCAATATCCAACTTCCCTATCTCCTTTGCCATCTTAAAGCCATAGTCCATATCCTTTTCTACTTCTCTACTCAGCTCCAAGTTAGTTAAGAGACCCTCATCGACTAGGAACTGATCCATAAACTTAGTCTGATCACTAACCTCAATTCCTTCTTCTTGCAGCTCATTCACAATTGCTAACATAATCGCATCATCATTCTTCTCCGGCAGTTTAGCTAATAGACTCTTAAATCTCTGATCCAATTCAATTCCTTGAAATAAAAGTTCCTTCGTCACCTTACCTAAGAGGACAATCTCAGATAACCCCTCTTCTTTAAGATAAGTAATAATTTCATCTAAAAGCCCAACATCTATACTCTTAGTCGGCACAATATCTGCTAATCTATCCTCTTTAGCATTAGGTGTCACAGCTACTGCCTTTATATCTAAGCCAGCCTGCTTTGCTCCTTGAGCGAAATAGACTGGCAAGTTTCCATCTCCTGCAATTAGTCCTAACTTTTCTGTCATTTTATCCCCCCCTTTTATAATTTAGTGCTCTCAGCTAAATTCATACCTGTCATTACAATACTTTATGGGTAACTAAATTTCTTCCCACCTCCACCTTTACAGTTGACAGTTTACAGTGGACAGTGAACAGTAAAAGTCAAAAGCATACAATCAAAAGAGTAGAAGCATCATAATCCTACACTAAATCCTCTAGTTCCAGATATCTTTCTTTAGCTGAAAGTACTCTAATTGACAATTAAATTCACAGTGGAAATTTTCTTCTCCCACCGTCATTAAGTCATGTTTAAATAGTGAAGGTGCAGGTGTCTTTTGACTGCGAAAAGATATCTCAATCCATTAATATTTCAATATTAAGTCATACTTACAGTTGATGGCTCTAAAAGTCTTTCACAGCGACCTTAAATCTCTTATATTAATGAGTCTTAACGAAGTAAGATAAAAATAAGTTTTGTTTAGCTTAATTTTCATTTAAATTAAGCTAAACTTATTTTTAGATTACGAGTTTTAGACGAATCATAAGAGATTTGCAGAGCGAAGAAATTCTTTTAGAGCCATCCTTAAAAACTTACCCCTCTAAAGGAAAAAGACACCTGCACCGAACTATCAAAATCAAAACTTAATACACTTATTAGCTCATGACTCACAGCTTACCTCTTTCTTTAGTCTTTAGCTGACCGCTGACAGCTGATAGCTGACAGCTTACTTACAGATCCCCCGCTGTGCATTACGTAAAAAGCGCAGAAAGTACTCCACCATATCACTATTATCCAGCTCTTGATCCATCTTTTCAATCGCTTCTGACACATTTAAATTAGAGCGATATAAGATACGATAAGCCTCTTTAATCTTCTGTCTCACTTCAGGTTCAACATCATTTCGTCTTAAGCCCACAGCATTAATTCCATTTGCAGAGGCAGGATGTCCATCAACTAAAACATAAGGAGGAACATCTTTAACCACTTTGGAATCACCGCCAATCATAGCCATCTTACCAATCCTAACAAACTGATGGACTCCTGTTAAACCGCCAATTACTGCAGCATCTCCCACTTCCACATGACCTGCTAAAGTAGCAGAGTTAGCCATTACAATATCATCTCCCACTTCACAGTCATGGGCAACATGACTATAAGCCATAAAGAGATTATTACTACCAATCGTTGTTACACCACCGCCGCCTTCAGTTCCGCGGTGCATTGTAGTAAACTCACGGAAAGTATTATTATCTCCAATCTCTAAGAAACTCTTCTCACCTGCAAACTTTAAGTCCTGCGGTTCTTGTCCAATTGAAGCCCCATTAAAGATCGTATTATCTTCACCAATTGTAGTCCAACCTTTAATCACAGCATGAGCCCCTACTTCAGTTCCTTCACCAATCTCTACATTACCACCGATTACAGCATAAGGGCCAATCTTAACGTCTTTGGCAATTTTAGCATCTGGGTCTACTACAGCAGTCTCATGAATCTCTTTTAAACGAACTACATTGTCTTCTTTTTTATTCATTATCATTTAGCCCCTCTCAATTATTTCTCCGGCATATCTTGAATAAAGCATGTCAACTTACCTTCAGTCACTACTTCACCATCAACATAGGCTGTAGCCCCTACTTTACCCATCCGACCTCTCAACTTTAAGATTTCAACCTCTATCTTCAGCTGATCGCCTGGTTTAACTGGAGTTCTAAATCTTGCTTCATCTACCTTTCCAAAGTAAGGAATCTTATTTTCAGGCTCTTCTACTGTCTGTAAGAGTCCAATACCAGCCACTTGAGCCATCGCCTCTATAATTAAGACGCCCGGCATAATAGGATGGCCTGGAAAATGTCCTTCAAAAAAGTGTTCATTAGCTGTCACATTCTTAATTGCCACAATCTTATCATCAGGGTCTGCCTCCAAAACACGATCCACTAATAACATAGGATACCTATGCGGTAAAATCTCCTTTATTTCATCAATATCCATCATTTTTTCAATTCCTCCCTAATAATTCATTTTTTAATTTTTGGGCTAATTTAGAATTAAGTCTATGACCTGATCTAACGGCAATAATATGACCTTTAAACTCTGGTGCTAACATTATATCACCTATTAAATCAAGCACTTTATGGCGGGCAAACTCATTTTGAAAACGCAGTTCATTAATCGGCCCTTCTTCATCGACTAAGACTGCATTATCGAGACTGCCGCCTAAGGCTAAGCCTGCCTCCTGGAGTTGTTCTACTTCATGAGCAAAGCCAAAAGTCCTAGCTGGTGCTACTACATCTTGATAGTCATCCTTATCTCTATTATACTCAAAAAACTGATCTCCCACAGCTTGATGATCACCGACAAAGGTATAACTGATCTTAAAATCTTCATCAGGTAAGACCGTCAAGTACTGATCTTCTTCTTTAATGTAAAGCGGTTCTTCTATTTGATAGACCTCTTTGCTAGCCTCTTGTTCTACAATCTCAGCCTCTAAGAAGAGATCATAAAAGACCTTAGCACTCCCATCAGTAACCGGAGGCTCTTGAGCATCTATTTCGATTAATAGATTATCTATTTGCAGCATATTAATAGCTGATAAAAGATGCTCTACAGTATTAACCTCCACTTCATCTTTTCCAATCGCAGTACAGCGGTTAGTAGACGTTATATTATCAACTTCGGCCTTAATCTCTGGTTTATCCTCTACATCAACTCTTTTAAAGATAACTCCTTGATTAGGCTCTAGAGGAGAACAACTAATTGTCACATCTTGACCAGTATGAAGTCCAATTCCTGTATAACTAAATTCTTCTTTGATTGTCTGCTGCATCCTTTGCAACTAAATCCCTCCCTTCGATTATAATAATACCAACCAATCTCTAACTTTTATAGTAATCTAATAACTGCTTGTACTTCTGCCCTAGCTTCGACTGAGGGTTAGAGAATATACCAGCGGGACTGCCTTGTTCTACAATCCGGCCGTGGTCTAATAACAAGATCAGATCTGCTACCTTAAGCGCAAAAGCAACTTGATGAGTCACAATCACTGCAATTCTTCGCTCTTGGCTTTGGACTAACTCTTCAATCACATCCAAGACCTCTTTGACTAAAATAGGATCTAAAGAAGCCGTGGGCTCATCTAATAATAATAGATTAGGATCTATAATTAAAGCACGGGCAATGCCTACGCGCTGTTTTTGGCCTCCACTTAAATTAGTAGGGTAATCCTTGCTCTTATCCACTAGCTTGACCTGCCTTAAAACCTCTTGAGCCTTCTTACTTATCTCTTGATGGGCCAAACCACTCTTAATCAAGGGCAGCATTACATTCTCTTCTACTGTTAAATGCTCTATTAGATTAAAGTTTTGAAAGACAAAAGCAATCTCCCTACGTAACTTTAGTAACTGCTTAGTATTTAATTCTAACACAGAAATGCCATTTAATAAAATTTTTCCTCCATCAGGCTCTGTTAAACGGTTCAAACAACGAATAGTGGTCGATTTTCCACAACCGCTAGGGCCCATTAATACAACCGTCTGCCCCGGTTGGGCTGCAAAATTAATTCCGTTTAAGACCTGCTGCGAGCCGTAACTTTTAGTCAAATTAATAACTTTTAGCATAAATCCTCCAATTTAAGAGCAATTGATAATGGATAATTGAAATTCTAAAAGTAAGTCTTTGGTTGGTTCAATAACTTTAACAGACCTGGTTTAGCCCGAGGAATAATAATTTGGCGCATTATTTCGCCGTAGTTAAAACCAAAGGCTTCACCGGCTTTGAACTCTGCTTCGGCAAAATCATTAATCACTGCTGCTTCCTTATAGATTATCAGACCTAAGATAGCTCCCACTAAGAGGCTGCTCCACCAGGGGAGATAAGGACTCTCTACAGCAGTTAAATAGAAGATACTGCTTAAGCTTAAGATCCCGCTTCCTAAACTATAATAAAAGGAAGGACGAAGATACCAACTCAAGTCTTTATTCAGCTGCTGTAAGGAAGCAATAATTAAACCGTGGTCAAATAATAAAGATAAGACTGTGCAGATAAGAGCGGTTAAGACTGTTAAGATTATCTTTACTTCACTTAGAATCTGATAGATCTGACTTCTTAGATTTGGCACAACAACTCCCATCTGCGACTCATAAAAACTAATCTGTTGAGGAATCAGAGCTCTAATCTCTGCTTTAACTTCTTCTATATCAAGACCAGCACGACCTAATAAGAGAGAAATCTCTGCTCCTGGAATGGCCTTTCCAGCTAAATAATGATCTAAGAGATCAATACTAGCCGTTATCTCTTCATCCTTTAGTTTAGGCAGAGACTGCTTAATATATTCTAATTGAGCAGTAATTCCTGCAAAATCTATCTCTCTTAGCTTAGTTAATTCCTCTTCAAGTAAAGTCAACTCCTCTGTCGAAGTAGGCTTTTCAATCATCTTAATTCTATCCATTAAATCATCTTCTGTCAAAGTAGTTAACTCTTGGTTAAACTCAGCTAAGGGCTGTTGTGAGTGAGCAATCAGACTATTAAAG
>JAWOFC010000263.1:0-3711 GCA_046482455.1 Halanaerobacter sp.
GGTGATCTGCAGATGCATACTACGGCTAGTGATGGTGATAATACTTTAAAAGAGATGGTTGAAAAGGCGCGAGCTAAGGGCTATGAATATATTGCTATTACTGATCATTCGCAGCGGGTAACTGTAGCAGGCGGTTTAGATGAAGAAGAGCTGCTTGAGGAGATAGCTGAAATTGAAAAGTTGAACCAAGAGTATGATGATTTTACAATTTTAAAATCTTGTGAGGTCGATATTTTAAAGGATGGCAGCTTGGATTTAGCAGATGAAGTCTTAGAGCAATTAGATGTAGTTGTAGCTTCTACGCATTATCATCGTGATTTAGATAAAGAAGAGCAGACAGAGAGAATTTTGCAGGGGTTGAGTAATCCTCATGTTAATATTTTGGCCCATCCGACGGGCAGAATAATTGGGCAGAGGTCAGAAATAGAGATGGACTTGGAAAGAATTATGAAGAAGGCGGTAGCAGAGGGCTGTTTTTTAGAGATAAATGCTTATCCGCAGAGATTAGACCTATCAGATAAGTACTGCCGCTTAGCTAAGGACTTAGGATTGAAGTTAGTGATCTCAACTGATGCTCATTCACAAGAACAGTTGGATAATATGTCATATGGAGTTGAGCAAGCGCGGCGGGGCTGGTTGACAGCCGCTGATATTATTAATACACGTAGTGTTGATCGATTGCAGGAATTATTGACTAGAGAGTGAAAGAAGAATTAGATAAAAATTGTGTAAAGATAGATAGAGTTGATAGAGGACTAAATTTAACAGCAGCAGATATAAATTAATAATTTAAAGGAGAGTATATCCCGGGCCAATTGCCCGGGTTTTTATTTTTTTGGTAGAAATTTAAGCAGTTAAATGTTATAATAATTACATATATTGTAATGATTAGAATTAAATATATTTATTAGAAATAATTAATGGAATTCTGAATTATTAATTTAGATTTAGAAAAGGAGGGGCTGATATGATTGATTGGTCACATAAAAGATACCAACAATTGATTAATATCTTGATAAATAATAAGGGAGCAATAACATCGGAACAATTGGCGACTAAACTGAATGTTTCTTCGCGCACTATTAGAAATGATTTGAATAGATTAGACTCTTTTTTTGTCAAAGAAAATATTGATCTAAATAAAAAGCCAGGCTTAGGTATTTGGTTAGAGATTGAGCAAGGTCAAAGAGAAAAATTAATAGATAAGATATATAATAGCAAAAAAATAGAAAAAAGATATTCACCAACTGAGCGAAAAAAAATAATATTAAAAAAGTTATTAACTGATAATTCGTGGATTACTATGAATAGATTGGGTAAAGAATTATTTGTAAGTAGATCTACAATTTTTAAAGATATAAAAAGAGTTAAGAACTGGTTAGGAGAATATGATTTAATCTTAAAAAAAAGAAGAAATAGAGGTATTAAGATTGCAGGCAAAGAGATTAGAATTAGAGAAGCAATAGTAAATTTATTATTTGAATTTTTGGATCGCTCAGAGTTTGACCAAATAATCTATTTATTAATTAGTAAAAATAGAATCAATACTAGAGAGTTCTCAATTTTGAATGATTTTTTTGGAGATATTAATTTGCATAAAATCAAAATGATTGTTTATGATTGGTTAATTAAAAGAGAGTATCAATTTTCTGATAGAGCAATACTATATCTAGTTTTGTATCTAGCTATTGTAGTTAAACGAATTAAAAGTGGAGAAGAAATTACTGAGATCAGTAATGATATTGTAGTAAGTAAATTAAAAGAGATGAATTTTTGGGAAAAAGTAATAAAGATAAAAAATAAATTTAGTGCAGAATTTTCTATTGAAATTAGTAATAAAGAGTTGATTGCTGCAGCTGCACAGTTTTTATGTTTAGAATTGAAAAGAGACTTCTTTATAAATAACTTAGAACAGATATTATCTGATTTTAGTGAAGAAATTTTTAATATTACTGATAAATTCACAAAGTTAGTAAAGCAAGAATTGAATCTGGATTTCAAATCTGAAGAAGATTTGTTTTTAGACTTTATATTTCATATTAATTATATTTATAGCCATTATAAATATGGTGTGTCGAGAAAGAAGAATTTTAAATTTAGTCAAATTTTATTGGATGAGTTAAATGCAAAAAATGGTGACACTTTTAAGCTGGTTGAGCAGATTAAAAAAAATTTCCCAAAAGATATAAGAAAAGAAGTTAAAAAAGAGGACTTAGAGTATATTTTTATTTTATTATTATCATTAATAAATAGAAACCAAGATAAAATCACTGCTCTCGTAGTTTGTAGTAAACAAAATCCTACATATAAGTTATTAGTAGATAAATTACAAAATAGATTAAATTGTTTAGAAATAATAGATGTTTTATCCTATTATGAAGCTAAACATAAAAAAATAAAGAATGTTGATTTAATAATTAGTTGTAGTGAACTTAAAGATTCTTCTAATAATGTAATAATAAGTCCTGTAGTCAGTAATGAAGATATTAAATTAATTTTAGATAAGATTGAGCAGTTAAAGTGATATATTTTATTTATAGAGAAAGTGTATTTTTTTAAAGGAGTTGTGGAATTATTTGTGGTATAATATTCGCCCCTCTACATTTCAAAATATTAGCAATTATGCTATAATATAACTATAACAGAATGTACAGTTAAGTTTATAAGTTTATAAGATGATTAAGTTTATAAGTAGTTTTGACTTATCTAGAACAATAATAAGAGAATAAGTTTATAATTTATATACCATCTTCCTAATTTTAGGGGTGGTATATTTTATTCTTTGCAAACTAAATTATTCTGGAGGGGTTTGATGAGAAAAAGTTTAGTTATCATTGTAGTTCTAATATTGTCTGTATTGTTAACAGGTTGTCTGGGAGAAGATTCAAGTGGTGATGATGATAATGATCTAACTATTAGTTCAGTCAAGATTCCTAGAGAGAAAAAACTAGAGCAAGGTGATGATTATAATTTACCTGAAACTGCAGAAGCAATAATGAGTGATAACAGTACAAAAGCTGTAAAGATCAATTGGTCAGAAGAAGTAGATACATCAGAACCGAGAGAAGAAAAGGAATATATAGGAATAGTAGAAGAATATAGTCATAAAGTTACTATCAAAATAACAGTGGTAGAAGAGCAAGAAGAGGCAGTCATAGAGAGTTTAAAGATAGAGCCGCAAGAAGCAGTAGTAGAGGTAGGAGAAGATTATAGTCTGCCGCAGGTAGCTACAGCAGAGATGAGTGATGGTAGTGAAAAAAGATTGGTAGTAACGTGGAATAAAGAAGTAGATACTTCAGAGCCTGTAGTTAAAGAAGAATATATAGGAGATGTAGAAGGAACAGATTTGACAGTTACATTTGAATTAACAGTAGAAGAAGAGGCAGTCATAGAGAGTTTGAAGATAGAGCCGCAAGAAGCAGTAGTAGAAGTAGGAAAGGATTATAGTTTGCCGCAAATAGCTACAGCAGGTATGAGTGATGGCAGTGAAAAAGAGGTAGCTGTAATGTGGAATAAAGAAGTAGATACTTCAAAGGCAGTTGAGAAAGAAGAATATATTGGAGATGTGGAGGGAACAGACTTAACGGTTACATTTGCACTAACAGTGATAGAAGAGCAAGAAGAGCCGATTATAGAGAGTTTGGAAATAGAGCCGCAAGAAGCAGTAGTAGAGGTGGGGGAAGATTATAGTCTACCGCAAATAGCTACAGC
>JAWOFC010000092.1:0-5485 GCA_046482455.1 Halanaerobacter sp.
TATCAATTTGGTTAAGGAGGTTTTCGATATGGAGAAGAATAAAATAAATGAAAAGATAAAGAGAGAAGCAGGAATTGTAAGTGAGATCAAAGTTGAAATCAGCAAAGTAATTATTGGACAAGAGTATATGGTGGATAGAATCTTAATTGGCATCTTTACGGGGGGACATATTCTCTTAGAAGGGGTGCCTGGTTTGGCTAAATCCCTAACGGCGAATACTACAGCCCAAGTTTTGGGAATTGATTATAATAGAATCCAATTTACTCCAGATTTATTACCGGCAGATGTAGTAGGGACAGAGGTCTATAATCATAATGCCGGAGAGTTTAGCACAGAAAGAGGGCCAATTTTTAGCAATCTTATCTTAGCAGATGAGATCAACCGCGCTCCAGCTAAGGTGCAGTCAGCTCTATTAGAGGCAATGCAGGAAAAGCAGGTTACAATTGGTGATGAGACATATAGTTTGGAGAGTCCTTTCTTCGTCTTAGCCACTCAAAACCCATTAGAACAGCAGGGTACATATCCTTTGCCTGAAGCCCAGCAGGATCGTTTTATGTTGAAGTTAAAAGTTGATTATCCTAATCAAGAGGAAGAAAAAAAGATAATGAATCGATTTACTACCACAAGAAAAGATAACTTAGCTAAGTTTGCATTAAATAAGGTAGTCAGCCAAGAGAAGATTATGGAGTTACAGGACTTAGTTAAAGAGATTTATGTTGATGAGAGCTTAAAAGATTATGTCTTAGATATTATCTTTAAGACACGTGCAGAATCGGAATATATCTCCTGTGGTGCCTCACCTCGGGCTTCGATTAATCTGATTTTAGCTGCTAAAGGAAAGGCCTTTTTAGAATCTAGAGGTTATGTAGTACCTGAAGATATTAAAGAGGTTGTCTATGATGTTTTAAGACACCGCATTTTGTTAAGCTATGAGGCAGAAGCGGAAGGGATAAGCCAAGAAGATATTATCTATGATATTTTAGAGAGTGTTAATCTACCGTAAAAAGCAATTGATAATGGAGAATGTAGAATTGATAATTAAAAAATAAAAACAATAAAGAAGAATGGTCAATAGAGAAAAAAACAATTAACATACAATAAATAATGCAGAAAATATAAATGTAGAGACTTGGCACTGCCAAGTCTACTATAAACAATGAACCCTGTGAAACTAGGGGTGGATTATTAGATTGTATATTTTGAATTTGAAGTTTAATTATCCATTATCAATTCTCAATTAATAAGCGAGGTGAAATGATGCTTTCCGAAGAATTGATTGCTAAGATTCGTAAAATAGAGATCAAATCTAATAAGTTAGTCGAGGAGATATTTTCAGGGGAATATAAGTCCAGTTTTCAAGGTCGGGGTTTAGAGTTTAAAGAGATACGGGAGTACTATCCCGGCGATGATGTAGGGAGTATAGATTGGAATGTGACTGCCCGACAGAATAAACCTTATGTTAAAGAATTTCAAGAAGAGCGCGAGCTAAATATGTTCTTATTAATTGATATGTCTAATTCAACTAATTTTGGAGCTAAAAAAGACCTGATAGCAGAGATTGGAGCAACCTTAGCCTTCTCAGCTATTCAAAATAATGACCGCGTGGGCAGTATCTTATTTACTGAAGAGGTAGAAGAGATGATTCCTTCGCGCAAAGGGAAGAAACATGTTTTAGCAATTATAGAAGAGATATTAGATTTTAATCCCGAGCAGAAAGGAACGGATATTAAAAAAGCCCTAAAGTACTTTAATCAGATTGAACCTAAGCGCAGTATTGTTTTCTTGATTTCAGATTTTTTAACTAAGGATTATGAGCGTGAACTAAAGATCACCCATCAAAAGCATGACTTAGTCTTAATTAGAGTCTTAGCTAGAGGAGAAGAAAAGCTGCCGCAAGGAGCTATCTTTGAGTTTGAGGATTTAGAGACAGGAGAGAGTATTGTAGTTGATAATCTCAAGCAAGCTCAGGAGCTCAGTTTTGAGATTGATGTACCAGAGCGTAATTTGATTAATATCTACACTGACGAAGATTTTGTGATTCCCTTACAGCAATTCTTTAAAAGGAGAATGGGAAGATGAGAGTAAAAAAAATTAAACTAACTTTAGTCTTGATTATATTAATAATGGTTATGATAAGTCCGTTAAGTAATGCTCAAGAGAGAAAGATCTATGTTGGAGATCTGATTAATTTAGAAATAACTACTGATATGGCAGCAGATAAGGTTAAAGAAAAGTTTAGTGCAGTTGAGAGAGTTGAATTTAAGGAAGATGCGGGAGTTTATCAGCTTAAAATACGAAGTTTTGAGCCGGGGGAAAAGGTGATTGAGTTAGGAGATAAAGAGATTAGCTTAGTAGTAGAGTCGACATTGGAAAAGTATTCAGAGCGTGAAGAAGTATTTAAAGGAGATTTAAGTGTTAAGGAAGCAGAATTTGAGTTCAACTGGACTTATCTATTTTATTTGATTGGTCTTATAGTACTGAGTTTAATTGTGTATTACTTATGGAAGTTATGGAAGAGCAGGTCTTGGACTTCTAAAACAGCCTATCAGAAGTTTGAGGAACTGTTTACAGAAGCTGAACAGAGAGAGGACTATCTTGTGGCCTTAACTTATGCTTTAAAGCGTTATTTAGAAGAGCGGTTTAACTGTCAAATCATCGGTAAGACTTCTGCTGAGATCATAGAAGAAGTAGAAGATATTTCTGCTTTGCAAGAGCACTTAGCAGCACTAGAAGATTGGCTGCAGCAGGTTGATTATTATAAATATACTAAGGCAGAAGCTGATACAGATGGACAGTATGAATTAGCAGCTGCACTACAAGAAATAGTGGATGAAATCGAAGCAGAAGCACCGGATGATAAACGTGATTATCAATTGTCAATTATGTAAGGTGGTGAAAAAATGTTTAGATTGTTGCACTGGTACTTCTTATTATTAATTCCAGTCCTTATATATATTTATTTTAAGAGCAAGACGCAGGGAAAACTTAAATTTTCTAGCCTGCAGTTATTTAAAGAGTCAGGTGTTAAAAAGACTTACAAACATAAGATTGGAAAATATCTAATTCTGCTGGGTTTGATACTCTTGATTGTTGCTTTAGCTAGACCGCAGATCGCTGAGCAATTGAAGAATGTTAAGAAGAAGGGACTAGATATTGTGCTGGCTTTAGATGTTTCTGAGAGTATGCGCTCAGTAGACTTTGAACCGCACCGTCTGCAGGTAGCTAAAAATGTAGCTAATGATTTTATTACTGAACGCCCTAGTGATCGTTTAGGATTAGTTATCTTTTCTGGAACTGCCTATACGCGCATTCCTTTAACTCTTGACCATAATATCTTAACAGAATCATTGGAGCAGATAACAACTGAGGATGTTAATCAGGAAGGCACAGCAATTGGGATGGGAGTTTCGATTGCTATTAATCGTTTGAAGAAGAGCGATGCTCAATCAAAAGTTATTATTCTCTTAACGGATGGAGAGAATAATGTAGGAGAGATTAATCCTGCTACTGCTGCAGAATTAGCAGAAGAGATGGGGATTAAAATTTATACGATTGGTGTAGGCAGTGATGAGACAATTCTGCCTGTTAAGGTACGGGGTACGACACGTTATAAAAGATATGAAGGCGGTCTTGATGAAGAACTATTAAGAGAGATTGCCCAAAAAACGGGTGGGCAATACTTTAGAGCTAAGGATAAGAAGGCTTTAAAGACTATATTTGCTAAGATAGATAAGTTAGAGAAGACAGAATTTAAAGATGATAATTATTTCGAGTATCATGAACTTGCTTTTGGCTTGATTAAAGCAGCTTTATTCTTGATTCTAATTGGGATTTTTCTAGATCGTTACCTCTATTTGAAGATACCTTAATTGTTTTGAAGCAGGGAGGAGAAGAGTATGGAATGGAGTAAATTTGAATTTGGTCAGTTAGGAAATCTTATTTATTTTTTAATTCCTGTGCTTGTTCTAATTATTTTAATTTTAGCTTATCGTAAGCGGGATAAGATTATAAAGCAGTTAGAGTGGGGTTTGAATTATCGATACAAGATTTTAAAGATAGTCTTAGTCTGTTTAGGTCTAGGATTGATTGTCTTTTCTCTATTAGGTCCTCAGGTCTTAGAGGGTTATCAAGAGGTAGAAGAAAAAGGCTTAGATATCTATTTATGTGTTGATACTTCTAAAAGTATGTTGGCCCAAGATGTTGAGCCGAGTAGATTGAAACGAGTGCAAAGAGGGGTTGAGCAATTACTCAATTCTTTAGATGGTGATCGAGTGGGATTAATTCCTTTTGCCTCTGATGCGTATGTGCAGATGCCGCTAACAAGTGATTATCGTTTAGCTAAGATGTTTTTAGAAGTGATTGATACTAATATGATAGCAGGTGGGGGCACTAATATAGCTTCAGCCCTTGAGCTTGCCCAAGAGTCTTTTGACCGCTCAGCCCAAGGAGAGAAGGTAATCATTATCTTTAGTGATGGTGAAACACATAATTCAGAAGGGGTTCAAGCAGCCCAGAACTTAGAAAACACTAGAGTTTATACAGTCGGGGTGGGAACTAAAAAAGGGGCTTTAATCCCTGAATATAATGCACAAGGAGAGAAGGTAGGCTATAGAAAAGATAGTGCAGGTCAACATGTTAATTCAAAGCTAAACCAAGCTGCTCTAGAGAAGATTGCCCAGCAAGGGGAGGCCGAGTTTTATCGACTTGATCTGCAAAATCAGGCAGTTGAAAAGTTGATTAGAGAGATTGCACAACTAGAGGAGAGAGAGTTTAGTCGGGATAAGATAAAGAAGTTTAAGCAGCTCTATCAGTATTTCTTAGCAGCAGGCTTAATCTTATTTATAGTAGGCTATTTTCTCCCGGAGCGAGGTGGCACAGAATGAAGAGAATTTTACAGTCTTTAGCTATTTTATTACTAGGACTTAGTTTAATTGGATGTCAAAATAGTGAAGGACATAAGCTATGGCAAGAGGGTAATCGCTTATATCAAAAGCAAGAATATCAAGCAGCCCTGCAGAAGTATCAGCAGGCTTTAGAGTCTAATTCTGAGTCTGAAAAAATTCATTATAATTTAGCTAATAGTTTCTATCAGCTAGAAAAATACGACAGAGCAGCTAAACATTATGGAAAGAGTGGGCCAAGTTTAAATCACTATTTGAACTTAGGTAATGCCTATAAAAAGAGCGGGGATAATGAAAAGAGAGTAGAGCAGAAAATAAAGTCTTATCGCAAAGCTGTTGATACTTACCGTACGGGGATTAAAGAATATCCTAATTCAGAAAGATTAAAGTTTAATTATGAATTTAGTAAAGAAATATTAGATAGATTGCAGCGAAAGCAAGAAGGAAATAAGAAGTCTCAGGATCAGAAAGAAGATTCTAAAGATAAGGAACAACAAGAAAGAAAGAGTGAAGAAAATGGAGACAATGAAGAAAATGAAGACAAGAAGGGAGAAGAGGGAGAAAAGGGAAAAAAAGATGAACAG
>JAWOFC010000093.1:0-5583 GCA_046482455.1 Halanaerobacter sp.
CGAAGATGCAATTAATGATACCTACCAACCAGCTGCCAAAGAAGAAGATAATAATTCTAGTGATTCATCATCAAGAATAGATATAACTCAATCAGAAAGGGATACTTTTGCTAAAATAATTCATGCTGAGGCAAGAGGAGAACCTTTTATGGGACAAGTAGGAGTTGCAGCAGTAGTTATTAATCGCGTCTTAGATTCACATTTTCCTAATACTATTACTGATGTAATTTATCAAAAACATGACGGAAAATATGCTTTTTCTGCTATCTGGGATGGTCAGATCTATTTAGAGGCTGATGAGAATGCTTATGAAGCAGTTGATTATGCTTTAAATGGTTTTGATCCTAGCCGCGGCTCGCTATATTATTATAATCCTGTTACTGCTACTGATAGCTGGATATTTGACAATACTGAAGAGATTAGAACAATTGGAAATCATGTTTTTGCTAGATTAAAAACCTAATTATCTTTTAAGGTAACTACTAATAGTGGTTACCTTTTTTTATTTTGCAGGAGAATAATTAAAAAGAAAGAATAATATTAAGTGGATGATATTCAAATACATATCAGAAAGGATTATAAAATGAACTATTTCTTAACTATTTTATCAGGTCTTATATTAGGAATCCCATTTTTAATGCCAAAATTTGCTTTGCTAGCTTGGATAGGATTAGTTCCTTTATTAAAGGCTTTAGAAGATAAATCCTACCTCCAGAGCTTTAAATTAGGTTGGTTGTTTGGAATTACATTTTTAATTACTAGCAGTAGATGGCTCTTAGAACCAATTATTAATTTTAGTGGCTATCCCTTTGCAGTATCAGCTTTAATATTCTTTGTCTGTGCTTCAATTCTAGCTCTTTATTTTGCTTTATTTGCTCTTGGATTAAATTTTTTAAAGTATCACTTTGGATTATCAGCCTTAATATTAGTGCCAGTGGTATGGACAGGAATAGAGTTTTTAAGGAGTATTTATTCTTTTCAATTCTTATTCGTCTTTTTAGGCTATTCACAGAGTTTTATACCAGAATTAATCCAGCTTGCTCAAATTGGTGGAGTCTATTTAATAAGTTTTATCATTGTAATAGTCAATACAATTTTTTATTTAGCTCTAAAAAAAGAAAGTAGGCAGCAGAGTATTATCTATTCTCTTATAGCTGTATTAATTGTTAGTTCCATCTTCATTTATGGTAAAGTTGATTTAGAGCAAGATTTAACTAGCAAGAAAAAAATGCAAGTAGGTATTATTCAACCTAATATAGCGCAGCATAAGAAATTAGATTCAGATTACTATCATGAAATAGAAGAAAAATTGGTGAACTTATCAAAATCAGAAATAAAAGAGAATGACCCAGATCTCATAGTCTGGCCAGAAACAGCTATTTTAAGAACCTATCATTTAGATAGAAGATTTCCTTACTTAAAAGATTATCAAACTCCTTTATATGTTGGGGGCTTTATAAGAGAGGGCAACGGTCCTTTAAATAGTGCTTTATTGGTGAATAAAGAGGGCAAGATTAAAGAAAGATATAGTAAAAATATTCTCGTCCCATGGGGAGAATATGTTCCTTTTCCTAATCTGGTACCTGATTTTATTGAAACTAATCTTAATCATATTACTCCAGGTACAGAAAGAACAGAATTTGAATTAGAGGGAGTCACTTGGATAGGAGCAATCTGCTCTGAAGTATTTAATCCTGATTATATTCAAGAATCATATGCCCAACAAGATTTTATAATTAATATTTCCAATGAAGCCTGGTTTGGTGATAGTAGTGCACCACAACAAGTGCTGCAATCTGCTATTTTTAGGGCGGTAGAACATCAGGTTCCTATAGTTAAAGTAGGGAATACTGGAATCAGTGGATTAATTAATCATCAAGGTCAAGTACTGGAGAGAACAAAGTTGTTAGTAACTAAGACTTTAACAGTCGATCTAGAACTACCTGAGAGAGAGAAGACTATTTATTCCCGTTTTGGTGATATTATTGGCCGCGGGAGTCTAATAACTGTGCTCTTCTTATTATTAATTGCTGCCTATAAAAAATTGATGCAATCCTAAATTTAGCTGTAGTTGCAAATTATCCTCAAAACTGTTATAATCAATAGTAAATAAACTAAATATTTTACTAGGGGAGTTCATTCTGAACTGAGAAAGAATGTTAATTCTTGACCCTTTGAACCTGATCTGGTTAATGCCAGTGTAGGAAAGTTTTAAACACAATTCTTACACTGGAATTGTGTTTTTATTTTTTGCCAGTAATAGTAGTTCAAATAATAAATCACTGGGAGGGATAACATGGAAAGTAAGAAAATAAAAAAGTTAGCGGAGTCTGGCGTTTCTTTGGCCCTGGCAGTAGTATTGGGTTTCTTTACAGTTTATAAAATGCCCCAAGGTGGCTCAGTATCTTTAGAGATGCTGCCGATTATTTTTATTGCTCTACGTTGGAGTTGGAAGGATGGAGTGATTTTAGGTGCAGCCTATGGGATAGTGCAAATTATGTTTAGTAATTCTATTTTTCATTGGGCACAAGTAATTCTTGATTATCCTGTTGCTTTTGCTTTATTGGGCTTAGCAGGAATAGTAGGTAATTTAGCTCAAGGTGATTCTATTGCCGAAAAAGGACGTATTATTAGTCTCGGAGTTTTATTAGCTGGTAGTCTTCGTTTTATAATTCATTTTTTATCAGGTATGATCTTTTTTGCCGAATATGCTCCTGCAGGACAGCCGGTTTGGCTATACTCTTTAGTTTATAATGGAAGTTATATAATTCCTGAAACAATAATTACATTGGTTGTGATGGTTATGCTAAATAAAGTTTTAGTTAATAGTAATTCATTAGCTGCAGTCCGGCAGGAATCATAGTATGAGTCGAGCTGTAATATTTCTAAATGGTGAGCTAAAAGGCAGTAATGAATTTTATCATAATTATATTGAAGCCAAAGATACTATATTATGTGCTGATGGTGGTGCAAAATATACTTATCAATTAAATCTAATGCCTGATTTGATTTTAGGAGATTTAGATTCTTTGCAGCAAGAGATAATTAAATTTTATCGAGAGCGTAATGTCGAATTTGAAAAATTTCCCGTTGAGAAAGATAAGAGTGATACTGAACTATTATTAGAAAGAGTATTAGATGAAGGTTATCAAGAAGTTGTATTTTTAGCAGCCTTAGGTAAGAGGTTTGACCATGCCTTAGCTAATCTCTATTTATTAGAAGGGTTCTTTACAGAAGAGGTAGAAATGAAAATTATTACGCCTCATAATCAACTTGAAGTAATTAAAGGTGAAAAGAATATAAAAGGAAAGTCAGGTAAGACTGTTTCTTTCTTTCCACTTAGTAAGAAAGTAGAGGTGGTTATGCTAAAAGGATTTAAGTATGAATTAGAAGATGGAAAATTGATACGGGGTAAGACTTTGGGACTGAGTAATAGTATTAGCAGTGATCTTGCTCAAGTTAAAATTAAGACAGGAACTCTATTGATGATCATTAATAATGGAGCTTTGTCCAATTGAGAATATTTTAGTTTTATTTTTCTTCACTTTTATGTTAAACTTTAAGTTACCCTAAGGAGGGATTTTTGTGAAGAAAGAAGATATAGATAGAGAAAGATGTATTTTAACTGCAGGCAGTAAACCTTGTACTAACTGTGGAGAATGTTTGATCTGTGATTTAGATGATAATAAAAAATGTGACAACTGTATGGAATGCATTGATATGGAAGGATTTAATGCCGTTGGGATTACAGGAGTAGATTATGATGGCGAAGAAGGATTAAATTTGAACTAGTCAATCAAATAAGGGGGATTTACTATGAAAATAGCTGTTATTGGAGGAGTTGCAGCAGGAACAAGTGCAGCAGCACGAGCCAAAAGAAAGCTGCCTGACGCTGAAATAACAATTTTTGAACAGGATACGGATATTTCTTATTCTGGTTGTGGACTACCTTATTATATTTCTAACTTAATAGAGGAGCGCGAAGATGTAATTGTCTATACTCCGCAGCGTTTTGAAGAAAAGAAAGATGTAACAGTTAAGTCTCAGCATCAAGTACAAGAGATTAAAACCCAGGAAAAGAAAATAGTAGTTAAAGACTTAACTGCAGATAAAAGTGAAGAAGTTGACTATGATAAGTTATTAATCACTACTGGTGCTAGCCCAATTGACCCTCCTATTGACGGTTCCGAATTAGAACATATATTTACTTTAAGAAATGTTAATAGTGCAGATAGAATAAAGAAACATATTGAAACTGATGACCCTCAAGAAGCGGTAATTATTGGTGGTGGCTATATTGGTTTAGAGATGGCAGAAAATCTATTAGAGAGGGATTTGAATGTTACAGTAGTGGAACAAGCTCCTCAGATATTAACTAATTTTGATGCTGAGATGGCCCAGATTGTTGAAGAACATTTATCTGATAAAGCTATTAAGGTAATAACTGATGATGGAGTTGCTAAATTTAAGGGCAAGGAAGAAGTTGAAAAAGTAGTTACTGCATCAGGAAAAGAAATAAAGACTGATCTTGTAATAATGTCAATTGGAGTTAAACCTAATGTTGAATTGGCTAAAGAAGCAGGAATAGAGATTGGTGAAACTGGTGCTATTAAAGTAAATTCTAAATTAGAGACTTCTATTTCTGATATATATGCTGCTGGAGATTGTGTAGAAACTGAACATATAATTACAGGTGAGAAAGTATGGATTCCGTTAGGCTCAACAGCTAATAAACAAGGGCGAGTAGCAGGAAGTAACTTAGCTGGTTCAGAGGATGAATTTGAAGGAGTATTGGGTACCGCAATTAGTAAAGTCTGTGATTTGGCTATTGCTAGAACTGGTTTAACAGAAGAAGAAGCTGAAGAAGCAGGTTATCAAGTCGTATCTTCTCAAATTAAGACTAAAAATCATGCTGGATATTTTCCGAATGCTGAATTAATTACTATTAAATTAGTTGTCGACGAGGAAACAGGATTAATTTTAGGAGCTCAAGTTATTGGAAAAGATGGTATAGATAAGAAAATAGATGTATTAGCAACAGCAATTTATAATGAAATGAAAGCTGATGAACTAATCAATCTTGATTTAGCCTATGCTCCTCCATTTTCGATACCTAAGGATGGAGTTATGGTTGCTGGAATAGTAGCAGATAAAAAAAGAAAATAAATTAACTATAGTAACAAAATTTTCTTTTGTAGAAGATTGAAGTATTTGATATAATGGGTTCAATTCTTAGTCTACGAAAGGAGTCCTCTGATGAAAAAAATATCAGATAATTATTTAAAAGTCTTTGCAAAGATATATTCTACAGAGAGGATTAAAGAAAAGACAGAGGATAGAATAAGCTGGGAATCTCAATATTTAAAGTCATTACGGGAAGTAGTAAATAATGAATCCAAAGAGCCGAAAGTTTGGTGGGATAAGTTAAATGCATTTAACTTATCAGAGTTCGAATGGGAGAGGTCACCCCTGTTTCATTATTTACTTAATTTATTAAAAAAAGAATCAAAATAGTCAAAAGCCCTGGGTAATCCCAGGGCTTTTATAGTTTTACTCTTAACAGGTGGGGAAAGAGTTCAAAAT
>JAWOFC010000122.1:0-2611 GCA_046482455.1 Halanaerobacter sp.
CATAAGATAAAGGATGAAGTAGAGGAAGAATGCCGAGAAAGAAGGACTGAACTGCAGCGTTTTGAGAATAGATTAATTAAAAAGGAAGATAATCTAGAGAGCAAAGCTGAGGAATTAGAGAGTAAAGAAGATGAATTAATGAAACGAGCTGAAAAAATAAAAGTAGAAGAAGAAGAGGTTGAAGAATTAAAGCATGAGCAGATTGAAAAATTAGAAGAAATAGCAGGATTAACGACTCAAGAAGCAAAGGATGTATTGTTGAATAAGGTTGAAAATGAGGTTGAACATGAGACTGCAAAATTAATTAAGGATTTAAAATCTGAAGCTAAAGAAAAAGCTGATAAGAAGGCACGAGAGATTATTTCTACTGCTATACAACGCTGTGCTGCTGATCATGTAGCAGAAACTACTGTTTCAGTGGTATCATTGCCTAATGATGAAATGAAAGGTAGAATAATCGGTCGCGAAGGAAGAAATATTAGAGCTTTTGAAAGTTTAACGGGAATTGATTTAATTATTGATGATACTCCAGAAGCAGTTATTATCTCTGGTTTCGATCCAGTAAAAAGAGAGATAGCTAGAATTGCTTTAGAAAAGTTAATTGCTGATGGAAGAATTCATCCAGCTCGAATTGAAGAAATGGTTGAAAAAGCTAAAGAAGAGTTAGATGATAAGATCTATGAAGTAGGAGAACAAGCGACATTTGATACAGAAGTTCATGGTTTAGATGATGAGATTATTAATCTGTTAGGTAGACTGAAGTATCGTACAAGCTATGGACAGAATGTTCTACAGCATTCAATCGAAGTGGCTCATTTAGCAGGAATTATGGCAGCTGAATTAGGAGTTAATGTTAAAGTAGCTAAAAGAGCTGGACTGCTTCATGATTTAGGTAAAGCAGTTGATCATGAAGTTGAAGGTTCTCATGTTCAAATTGGTGTAGATATTGCTCGTAAGCATGGTGAAAAAGAGAAAGTACTACATGCTATTGAAGCGCATCATGGTGATGTAGAGACTGGTTCTATAGAGGCTGTATTAGTGGCTGCTGCTGATTCAGTATCTGCTGCTCGTCCAGGTGCACGAAGAGAGACATTAGAGTCTTATATTAAGCGTTTAGAAAACTTAGAGAATATCGCTGATTCATTTGATGGAGTTGAAAAGGCTTATGCTATTCAGGCCGGTCGTGAAGTTAGAATTATGGTGGAGCCAAATCAAATTGATGATGCTAAATCAAGCAAATTAGCTTATGATGTGTCTAAGGAAATAGAAGAAGATTTAGATTATCCTGGTCAAATTAAGATTACAGTAGTTAGGGAGACAAGAGCAATTGAATATGCCAAATAAGAACTTAATAAATTCAGCTTTGAAAGTGACCATCAGATTGATGGTCACTTTTTTTCTTAACCATTAATGAGAAATTTTTCTTGGATAGGATAATATTTATTAGGGGAATAGAGCAGGATTTAATTCACTTCCATGTAATGAATTAATTATAGTAGGTCATAAGTTCAATATAAATTAAGTTCTGTGAATAAATTTATTTTATATAGGGTAGTGTAAATAGGGAAGGGTTAAAATTATATTAGGACAATTATAGCGGATTTTACCCTGGGAATGATCAAAAAATTTAATTATTTTAAATTTTTAGCAGGAATTATTTTGTAAATATTGAAATATGTATATTAGTCAGGATAATTTATAAAACAAGAGGAGGTATTAACATGGAAGTACTAAAAGTATCATCTGATTCAGGACCTAAATCTGTAGCAGGAGCTTTAGCTGGTGTGTTAAGAGAAAAGGGTAAAGCAGAGTTGCAATCAATAGGTGCTGGAGCTTTGAATCAAGCAATCAAAGCAGTAGCTATTGCGCGAGGATATGTTGCTCCTAGTGGAATGGATTTAATCTGTATTCCAGCTTTTACTGATATTGAAATTGATGGTGAAGAGCGTACGGCTATTAAGCTAATTGTAAAGCCTAGAAAGTGAATTTAATATTTACATAAAACACCCTCTTAGGAGATTTCGGCTTAATTAGAAATCTTAACTATGATATATAGTAGATAATTTAGCCTAGAAATCCCCCTTTTTAAGGGGGTGTTTTTTATTTTTTGTTCTTAATGAATAATTAAGTTTTATTTGGATATGATATTCTTAGAGTAAATTATATCGTTATTAGGACAGCATAAATTTAATCTACTTGCTTGTGGTCTATTATTTAAATTCTAATTTTGGCTAGGAAAGATATTATATAGGGGGATTATATATGACATTAGGTATTATAGTTTTAATTGGATTAGAATTAATTATTTATTTTGGCTTAGCCGAGAGGGTGCTCAATAAATTGGGCTTAAGTAAGAACTTGTTATTAACTTTTTTTACTTTAATGATTGTAGGTAGTTTTATTGATATTCCAATTAGTTCTACTCCAGATATTAGCATTAATCTTGGTGGGGCAGTAGTTCCAGTTGTCTTGGCGGTATATATACTATATCAAGCAGATGATAATATAGAGGTTTTACGCTCTATAGTGGCAGTTATAATCACTGGAAGTATTATCTATGCTCTAACCCAGGTCTACCAGTTTGAAGAAGGGCATACCTTTATTGATAGTA
>JAWOFC010000185.1:0-2960 GCA_046482455.1 Halanaerobacter sp.
CTTCATGATCAATACCTTTTTCCTTTTTAACAATACAAAGATCAACAAAAATAACTTTTAACTTTAAAGTGTTTATTTTATAATTTTAACATCAACTACTATAAAATATTTAAGACTTACTAACTTAAATTAGTATCCTTATTCAAAAAATAAAAAAATACCCCGCTAAGGATATTAATTAAATGGCGGAGAGAGAGGGATTCGAACCCTCGCTAGGACAGTATGTCCTACTACAGATTTAGCAAACCCGCCCCTTCAGCCAACTTGGGTATCTCTCCACATATGCAATTTACAATTTACAGTGGACAGTTAATACGGTTTTTGTGGTTTTCACGAAGTGTCTTGATAAAGACCCGCAGGTACAGTTAAAAATCAAACTCTTAAAACAAAAAAATTTTCTTTTGACTTTGAATTTGTCTTTTTTAACTGTCAACTGTTAACTATCAACTGTCAACTATTTTAAATGGCGGAGGGGGTGGGATTCGAACCCACGGTACGCCGAAACGCACAGCAGATTTCAAGTCTGCCACCATCAACCGGACTCGGACACCCCTCCATTTAAACAGTCCACTGATTATTATATATTTAAAACACAATTTTGTCAAGAAATTTTCTTAGTTAATTCTTAACTACAATTAATTTACAAATTGTATCAAAATAAGCCCCAATTACAAGGATTAATCTTAATTAATATTAAACTACATAATCGCTTGACAATCAAGGTTTTTCGCCCTATAATTCCTAAGTGAAAATACTCGATAAGAAAATAATCTTTAAAACTCTCGTGGAGGGGTTATCTAATGATTGATGACAATCTCGAAGAGGAAATTGTTAATTGGATTCAGAAAAAAGTTGAAGAACGAGGTGCTGATGGAGTAGTAATTGGTCTTAGTGGTGGAATTGACTCTTCTGTAGCTGGTGCATTAGGCAAGAAAGCATTTCCTGAGAATAGTCTAGGTGTTTTACTACCAGCTGATGGTACAATTACTAAAGATGTTAAATATGCAAATATGGTAGCTGATAAATTTGACCTAGATACAATTAAAGTTAATATGAAAGAAGCTAACGATGCTCTTGTTGACACATTTGAAAATATTGATATCGAAAAGACAGAGAGAAAACATTGGCCGCAGACTCAAATTCCGACACCTAATCCAGCAACACAGAATATTCAAACTCGGCTAAGAATGATGACTCTTTATTATATTGCTGAAAAGAAAAACTATCTTGTTTTAGGAACTAGTAATAAAAGCGAAATACTTGCTGGTTATTATACTCTACATGGCGATGGAGCTACTGACTTACGTCCAATGGGCGATTTATATAAAACAGAAGTATGGGAATTAGCTGAACAACTCGGTATACCGCAAGAAATTATTGACCGTCCTCCAACTGGCGGCTGTCGGGGAGATGAAACTGATCGAGATGAAAAAGAGTTTGGGCTTGATTATGAAACATTAGATGCAATTCATGCAACAATTCATGAAGGTGGAGACTTAACTCAGTTTGATCAAGATGATGTTAATCGAGCTGTAGAATTATTTGCTGCTGCAAGAGATAAAGAAGAAACTCCAATGTTTACAAGATAATAAAATGAGCAGAGCTCATTTTAGATCTCAGTAATCAGCTATCAGCAGTCAGCTAAAAACAGAAATCAAATCCAAAAGATAGATTAGTAAGACCCCAGCCTTCTAAGGCTGGGGTCTTACTAATCTTAATTAAATCATTATTATGAATGGCTTAATTTTTCTTTCCCACCCATATAATCTCTTAAGACTTCAGGAATTACAATCTCTCCCTCTGCCGTCTGATAATTCTCCATAATCGCAGCAGCAGTTCTGCCAATCGCTAAACCTGAACCATTTAAAGTATGCACATGTTTAGTATTATCTTCCGGGTCAGGGCGATACTTAATTTCTGCTCTCCGCGCTTGGAATGATTTAAAATTACTGCAAGAAGAGACTTCACGATAAGTATCATAACTCGGCATCCAAACCTCTAAATCATACTTTTTAGCAGCAGTAAATCCTAAATCCCCTGTGCACATATCCATCACTCGATATGGCAGCTCTAACTTCTGTAAAATAGTTTCTGCATTCTCAACTAACTTTTCGAACTCTGTCTCAGATTCTTCAGGTTCAACAAACTTAACCATTTCTACTTTATTAAACTGATGTTGTCTGATAATCCCGCGCGTATCCCTACCATGAGCACCTGCTTCAGCTCTAAAACAAGCACTATAGGCTACATGATGAATCGGTAAATCTTTTTTATCTAATATTTCTTCCCGATACATATTAGTGATTGGTACTTCAGCTGTAGGAATTAGATAATAATCAGTATCTTCTACCTTATATGAATCCTCAGCAAATTTAGGCAGCTGACCAGTACCATACATACTATCTTCATGAACCATAAAAGGTGGAAAAACTTCTTCATAACCATGCTCAAGAGTATGAACATCAATCATAAAATCAATTAAAGCTCGTTCCAATTTAGCAGCAGCCTTCTTTAAAAAGGTAAACCTTGCTCCTGATACCTTAGCCCCTTTTTCAAAGTCTAAAATATCTAAGTCTGTACCTAAGTCCCAATGGGCTTGAGGAGTAAAATCAAACTGCCGCGGCGCCCCCCAAGTTTTAACACATAGATTATCTGACTCATCTTCACCTACTGGGACATCATCTTCTGGAATATTAGGCAGCTGCAGCATAATCTCTTCCAAACGCTGATTATACTTTTTTACTTTCTTATCTAAATCTTTAATTTCATCAGCAACTGTCTGCATCCGGTCAATGATTTCTTGGGCTTCTTCATCCTTACCTTCGCGTTTTAATTCGCCAATCTTTTGAGAAGATTGATTTCTCTCTTGCTTTAATTTTTCTACTTCTTGAATTAATTCTCTTCTCTTTTGATCTACTTCCTCAAATTCATCTATGGGAGCTGAAGTTCCTTTCTTTGCT
>JAWOFC010000194.1:0-4595 GCA_046482455.1 Halanaerobacter sp.
TTTATATGCTTGTTCTTTCATAAAGTCGACTATCTTATTTTTAGTATTCATAATTTTTCCCTCCACATATCAAATTATTATCTATATTAAGTGGCACTTCTGTGCAACTTAATAGTGACGAGTAAAGAGTCATCAGTAATGAGTCAAAACCTCAAAAGACAGTTAAATTCCTTTAAAATGAAAAGTTTTGAACTTAATTTTGACTTTGTTTTTTGATTTTCTACTCATCACTCTTTTCTCATTACTTGTTACTATAAAGTTTCACTTTTAGTGAAACTTTATATAATTATTTTTTACATATTGAAAATTAATATACGAAAAAAATAAACTCTCAGCTAGATGCACTCTAACTAAGAGTTTTGGTGATCAAAGCCAATATTATTATTATTGAAGATACGCAATACCTAGCGATAGAAGCATAAATAAAATAGCAGCCGCTGTGGTAACTTTACTTAAGATTCGATCTAACTGTCTACCTTCATCACCAAATACTGAAGAAGCTCCTCCTTCAATAGCACCTAAACCGGCACTTTTACCGGAGTGTAATAGTACGCCTGTAATTAAAACAATACATACAATAAGATGTACTATTTTTAAAGTAAATAACATCTGTTATTACTGCACCTCCTGACAAAGAATAGCAGTTATATTTTAACATAAGAATATCTAAAATGCAATAGCAACTAGCAAATTAAAAAACCGAGTGCAGGAAATCCCACACCCGGTTGAAGGTCATAATTATAAGTTGTAGAAGTTATCTACACCATTATATTCTCCATCAATAGCTAAGTCTTCTTCAATTCTTAGTAATTGATTATACTTAGCCATTCGATCAGATCGAGAAGCAGATCCTGTCTTAATCTGACCAGCATTTGTAGCAACAACTAAGTCAGCAATTGTATCATCAGCAGTCTCACCGGATCTATGAGATACAACAGCAGTCATATTATTTCTCTTTGCTAATTCAATCGCATCCATAGTCTCTGTAACTGTTCCAATCTGATTTAACTTAATTAGGATAGAGTTACTAGCTTCCATTTCAATACCTTTTTGTAAGAATTCAGTGTTAGTAACATATAAGTCATCACCAACAATCTGAATCTCATCTCCTAAACGATCATTAAGTTCTACCCATCCATCCCAGTCATCTTCTCCTAGTCCATCTTCAATAGAGATGATTGGATACTCATTAACTAATTCTTCATAGAAGTCAACCATTTCTTCACTAGTTCTTACTGCACCTTCTCGTTTAAAGTCATAGTTACCGTCTTCATCTACTAACTCACTAGCTGCAGAATCAAGGGCCAACTGAATATCTTCGCCTGGAGTATATCCAGCAGCTTCAATTGCTTCTACAATTAAAGATAATGCCTCTTCTGTACCATCAATATCTTGCGGAGCAAATCCACCTTCATTACCAACTGAAGTTACATCTCCTCGTTCTTCAAGAATAGCTTGTAAGGCATGGAATATCTCTGCACCAGCTCTAACAGATCTCTTGAAGGAATCGAATCCAACTGGCATAACCATGAATTCTTGAATATCTACAGCAGAATCAGCATGCTCTCCACCATTTAAAATATTCATCATTGGAGCAGGTAGTTCTTTAGCATTTGTTCCACCTAAGTATTGATATAAAGGTAGACCACAGTACTTAGCAGCTGCTTTAGCTACTGCCATAGAAACACCTAAAATAGCATTAGCTCCTAAGTTTTCTTTAAGTGGAGTCCCATCTAATTCAATCATTAAGTTATCAATTGCTACCTGACGAGTAGCATTTAGTCCAATAACTTCCGGTGCAATAGTCTCATTAACATTTGCTACTGCTTCTTCTACTCCCTTACCTCTATAGCGGCCTTCATCTCCATCTCTTAATTCTAATGCTTCATTCTCTCCTGTAGAAGCACCAGATGGTACTGCTGCTCTTCCTCTAATTCCACCATCAACATAAACATCGACCTCAACAGTTGGATTACCTCTTGAATCAAGAATTTCTCTTGCAATTACATCTTCAATAATAGCTTCCATTTTATAAAAACCCCCTAAATTATAGTTAAATTATTTAATCAGATTACTTCCAGTCATCTCTTCTGGAACTTCAATCTCTAATAAGTCTAAGATCGTTGGCGCAAAATCAGCTAATTTTCCATCTTCAATCAATTCTGCGTCCTTATCTTCATCATTAACATAAATCAATGGTACTAGATTAGATGTATGAGCAGTAAATGGTTCATCAGTCTCATAATCTTTCATCTGCTCACTATTACCATGGTCTGCAGTAATAAATGCTGCTCCTCCTTGAGCTTGAATCGCTTCAATAGTCTCACCTAGACATTCATCTACTGCCTCTAAGGCCTCTACCACAGCATCCATATCACCAGTATGTCCTACCATATCTGGATTTGCATAATTCAAAACAACAAGATCATAATCATTATTATTTACTCTATCAACTACTTCATCTTTAACTTCATAAGCACTCATTTCTGGCTTTAGATCATAAGTAGCTACATCAGGAGAAGGAATTATCTTTCTATCTTCACCTTCATATGCCTTCTCTTTTCCACCATTAAAGAAGAAAGTTACATGAGCATACTTCTCTGTCTCAGCAATTCTAAGCTGCTTTTTATCATTATCAGATAAGACCTTACTTAAGATATTATCCAATTCAACTGGTGGAAAAGCCACCGGCGCATCAATCGTTTCATCATATTCTGTCATACAGACAACTTCAAGTTTAGGATCAACTTCCCTATCGAAGCCATTAAAATCAATATCATTTAAGGCTCTTGTTAATTGACGCGCTCTATCAGCTCTAAAGTTGAAGAAGATTACTGCATCATCATCAGCTACATTAGCCACAGGGCTACCATCTTCAGTAACAACTGTAGGCTCGACAAACTCATCAGTTACATCTTCATCATAAGAGTTTTTAACTGCTTTTAAGGCTGATTCAGATCTATTTCCTTCACCTAATGCCATTGCATTATATGCTCTTTCAGTTCGCTCCCAATTATTATCACGATCCATATAGTAGTATCGACCGCCAATCGTAGCTATCTCTCCTACACCTAATTCATCCATCTTTTCTTCTAACTGAGCAATATACTTATCAGCACTCTGAGGAGGCGTATCTCTTCCATCTAAGATAGCATGAACATAAACATCATCTACACCTTTTCGTTCTGCCATCTCTAAGAATCCAAATAAATGTTTAATGTGGCTGTGCACTCCTCCATCAGATACTAAACCTAATAAGTGCAGAGCAGAATCATTCTCTTTTACATTTTCTACTGCTTCTGCAATAGCATCTCTTTCATCTAATTCATTATTCTCTACAGCTAAATTTATTTTAGTGAAATCTTGATAGACAATTCTACCTGAACCTAAGTTCATATGACCTACTTCTGAATTTCCCATCTGTCCTTCAGGTAATCCTACTGCTTCTCCTGAAGCTCTAACCTTTGTATGAGGATATTCAGCCCACAATTTATCGAAATTAGGCAGATCAGCTGCTTTAACCCCATTCATCTCTTCACGCGGATTACAACCAAAGCCGTCTAGTACAATTAAAGCTAAGGGCTTAGGTACATTCATCTCTAACACCTCTCTTTACTAAAAAATTTACTAAAACTATATCTACTTGAACTTAACTATTTTAGAGAAAGACTCTGCTTCTAAACTGGCACTACCAACTAAAGCTCCATCAATATTTGGCTGTTCCATAATCTCTTCTACATTCCACGGTTTCACACTACCACCATACTGAATTCGAATTGCATCTGCAGTATCTTGGTCATACATCTCAGCTAAGATATCTCGGATATACTTAACCATCTCTTCAGCCTGCTCTGGTGTAGCACTCTCTCCAGTTCCAATTGCCCATAATGGCTCATAAGCAACTACCATATCTTTAGCATCTTCTGCGTCAATACCAGATAAATCAGCTTCTAATTGAAACTTAACTCGAGCAAAGTGCTCATCTGCTTCTCTCTCTTCTAACTTTTCACCAATACATAAGATCGGCTTAATATCATTCTCAAAAGCAGCCTTCATCTTTAAATTAAGTAGTTCATCATCTTCTCCAAAGATCTCTCTTCTTTCAGAGTGACCGATAATAGCATACTCACAGCCAACAGATTTAATCATTTTAGGAGACAGTTCACCAGTATAGGCTCCGCTCTCTTTATGATACATATTTTCTGATCCTAATTTAATATCAGTATCAGCTAATACTTCATTTAAAGGATATAAATCAACTGCTGGAGCACAGATTCCTGCTTCTACATCATCTACCTCAGCAACTAATTCTTTAAATTCTTTTGCCATTTCTACAGCTTCATCAACATCTTTATGCAGTTTCCAATTAGCACACATAAAAGGAGTTCTCATTTCCTTCACCTCCGAATAATAGTTAGGTGTTGGCAGCAGTCTATAGCTGCCAACTATATTTCATTTATTACAAATTTATTTTTAAAGAACAAAAAACCGTCCGTGATCTAGCAGTTTATTACTTTTAACTAATCACTTCTGTTGAACGCAACCTATTCTCTACTTGTTATCTAATGCGTCAAATGCTGGTAACGGCTTTCCTT
>JAWOFC010000064.1:0-11416 GCA_046482455.1 Halanaerobacter sp.
TAATAGTGAAGAGTACCAAAAGGCAGTAGAATACTTAGAGGTGAATACAGCTAACAACTCAGATTCTAAAAAGACTCATTATTTATTAGGTTTAAGCTATTATCGGCTAGCGAAGTATGATTTTTCTAAAACACAGTTAGAAAAAGCTCGTGAGCTTGCACCAGATGATTATAAGATTTTAGTTAACTTAGGACGTGCTTACTATAAATTAGATAAGCATCAAAAGGCAGTAGAGATGGCTAATCAGGCACTGGAGAATGATTATACTAAGCCAGATGCTTATGCATTATTAGGTCGGGTGCATAATGCTCGCGGTAAACTTAAAGTAGCACTCCGTAATTTCAAGCAAGCTGTTAAGATAGAAGAAGAAAATTATTATTATCAAAACTATTTAGGCTATCTTTATTTGAAGAAAGAAGATTATAAAAAAGGAATTCCTCATCTTAAAAAAGCAGGTGAGCTCAATCCGCAAGCAGCTTATGTATTCAATAATTTGGGGCTCTGTTATGAGAATATTGGAGAGTTGAAAAAGGCGGAGCAGGCTTATCAAACAGCAATTGAGATAAATTCTAATTACACTAATGCAAAGGTGAACTTGGAAAGAGTCTTCTCTAAGCAGAAGAAGTAGCTAAAGATTGTTTTAGTTAAAAATTCAATTCAGTTATTGACAATTATTATTGTTTCTGTTAGTATTAATAATAACATATGAATATTGTTTAAAGACTAAGAAGGAGTAGAGTAGATTAGAAACCCCTTTTTTTAGAGAGAAGATGTCATCGGCTGTAAGCATCTTTAAAAGGATTTTAATTGAAGTTTCACTCTGGAGTCGTATAACTGAACTTTTCAGTAAGTTATGCCGGTCAACAGATCGTTAACAAACTAGTGGGCTGCTGATTATAAGTGGTCAAATTAGGGTGGTAACACGAAATTAACCTACTTTATTTCGTCCTAAAAGCGGAATAGGGTAGGTTTTTTATATTTTAAAACCAAAAAATAATCTGTGAAAGGAGTAGATATTATGTTAGAAGATTTGAGTTTGGAAGATCAAAAGGAAGTAGTAGAGGTAGGAGATGTTAAAATAGGCGGTAGTGAATTGACTGTTATGGCTGGACCTTGTGCAGTAGAGAGTAGAGAACAGTTAATAAGAGCAGCAAGACAAGTCAAAGAATCTGGGGGACAGATTCTAAGGGGGGGAGCATTTAAACCGAGAACTTCTCCTCATAGTTTCCAAGGATTAAAAGAGAAGGGATTAAAATATTTAGCTGAAGCAAGAGAGGAAACAGGTTTAAAAGTAGTAACTGAATTACTTGATTCTACAGATATTGAATTAGTAAATCAATATGCGGATATATTACAGATAGGGTCTAGAAATATGCAAAACTATGGTCTTTTAAAGAAATTAGGCGCTTTAGATACCCCTGTTATGTTGAAGAGAGGTTATGCAGCAACAATTAAAGAATGGTTATTAGCCGCAGAGTATATAATCTCACATGGTAATCCGAATGTTATCTTATGTGAACGAGGGATTAGAACTTTTGAAACGGCAACTAGATATACTATGGACTTAAATGCAATTGCTTTAATTAAAGAGAAGACTAAGCTGCCAGTAATTGTTGACCCTAGCCATGGTACAGGAAAGAGGAGTTTAGTTGGTCCTCTAGCGAAAGCAGGAATTAGTGTTGGAGCGAATGGAGTAATGGTTGAAGTTCATCCTAATCCTGAAGAAGCTCTATGTGATGGTCAGCAGTCTTTAACTCTTGATGGTTATGACCAATTGATGCAAGAACTTTCATCTGTAGCAGAAATCTCTAATAAAAAATTAGTAGTTTAGAATTCTTTTTCACTCAAAGAGATTGGAGAGACAATCTCTTTGAGTTTATTATTTGGAGATAGGTTGGCATTTTTTATTTTTTTTGATATAATGTTCTTGACATAATCAGGAAACTAATCATAAAGATCTATAGCCAATAAATTTGAAATTAAAAGGAGTTGACAATGAGTTATTTAAATGAAGATGAAGACGAAATCTTGGAAATGGGAAATGATAAAGAGCAAAATTCAATAAATTATCTGATTTATTTCTTGATTTTTATTGCTTTATCTAGTTTATCACTTTATGTTGTCTATAAAATATTTGGTGCTAATTCTAATTTTTCCGTCTTTAAATCATATTCCTTATCTATATTTTCCAGTTTATTATTATTATTATTTCTCTATTATATTTTTGATGGGTTAAGGCTCTATTATGTACTGAAGACTTTGAATACTGATATTGATTTTAAGCATATAGTGAAGTTAGTATTTATCAATCTTTTCATTTCTAATGTGACGCCTTTTGCAACCGGTGGAGGTTTTGTACAGATCTATTTTTTAAATAAGAAAGGTATCTCTTTAGGAAATGCCACAGCAGCTACTACGATCAGAACAGTTCTGGCAACTATGTTCTTTTTTATAGCAACACCATTGATTATCTTAACAGGAGAGAGTTATACTAAAGTAATTCCTAAAGAGACAATCTTATTTTATATTTCTCTCTTTTCAATTCTTTATTTTAGTTTTTTTTATATAGTTATTTTTAAGAATCGTTTATTGAAAAAGATTCTTTATAATCTATTACGTTTTATTAAGAATAAAGAGGTTATTTCTAAGGCTAAGTTTCGTGAACTATGCCAAAATTTATTTGAAGAGATCGATATTTTTAGCGATAATCTAAATTATTTTTTAAAAGGTAGTAAAAAAGATGTATTGTCTACTTTAATTTCCACTCTATTATTTTTATTAGCTGAATTCTCTTTTTCTGTAGTCTTAATTTATGGTTTGGGCTATGAAGTATCAACTATATCTATAATCTTTATGCAGGTAATAGTTGTTTTTTCTATGTATTTTGCTCCTACTCCTGGTGCAACTGGAGTAGCTGAAGGGAGCTATTCATTACTATTTGCTCGCTTTGTTAATTCAAGTGATATAGTACCATTAATCTTTGCGTGGAGATTTTTAACAAAATATATTGGGATGTTGATTGGTATGGTGCTATTTTTTACTGGTTTTGTGAGGGGGAATAAAATAAGTGACTAATAAGGCAAAGGTAATCCTAGTTAGTAGCATCTTGATTTTAAGCATTATTATTTCCTATCGTATCTATGCCCCACGTTCAATTGAAAATTTTAATGCTGTTAATTTAAAAAACATCGAGAAAGTAAAAAAAAGGTTACAGGGTCGGGATTCTTTCTCCTTTGTGGTCTTGGGTAATATTAAGAACTCTATTACAATCTTTGATAAGAAGATTTTATCTGAAATTGACAGTGAAGAAATTGATTTTATCATCTCTACTGGGAATAATGTAGTAGATAGTGGAGAAGGAAAATATCGCGTTCTATATAAAACTCTCTCTAATTTAGAAGTGCCTTTTATTACTGCAGTAGGTGAAAATGAAGTAAAAGAGGAAGGCTATAAGAACTATTATAAATACTTTGGCCCTTTTTACTTCTCCTTTCAGATTGATGATTCTTCTTTTATCTTTCTTGATACCACAGGACATAGTCCTAAACCTTGGCAGAAGACATGGTTAAAAAAAGAGTTAAAGAATTCTTCACTCTATAGTAAGCGTTTTGTAATTATGAATAAACCGCCTCTTGAGGTTGATGTTGATTATCTATTAGATGAGGAAGGAAAATATATACAGGAAGAAAAGGAACGTAATTATTATCGAACTACTTTCTCTGAATATGATGTAACTAGTGTATTCTCTTCTAATTTAGAGATTTATGAAAAGAATAAGATTGATAAAGTGCCTTATTTTATTTCAGGTGGAGCTGGAGGGACTATGATCCTAGATAATCCGAGAAGCTTTTATCATTACCTGAGAATTGATGTGACAGAAGAGGGAATAGAACATGAAGTTAAGAGAGTAAAAAAAGAGCTTGGCTTTTTAAATCCTAAAGTAGCTAAATTCATAGAAAACATTTGGATTTTTCTGCAGTCATTTATGTATACAAATTATACCACAGTTCTATTAATCTTAGTTATTATCTTTATAGTTATTTTTATGTTTTACTTAGAATTACGGCGGGAAGTAGATTATTATCGTGAGTTTAATACGAGGACTAATAAATTACCGGAGCAAAAGTTGAGGATTGCACTCTTTACTAATAATTACTTCCCTTTTATTGGTGGAGTTCCAATCTCTATTAAAAGACTGACTAAAGGATTGAGAAAATTAGGACATGAAGTCTATATCTTTGCCCCCCAGTATCCTGAGGGAAAGCAGGAAGATGAAGAGAGAGTAATGAGGTGCGAAACTTTAGTTCATAAGGAAAAAAATGGAATGGAGTTACCTATTGTTAATATTTTTTCTAGCGAGATAGATGAAAAGTTTGCTGAGTTAGATTTTGATGTAGTACATTCTCATCATCCAATTTGGCTTGGTTCTAAGGGTTTATCTTTAGCAGAAGAGTATGAACTACCGCGTGTCTTAACCTATCATACTAGATTAGAAAAATATTCTCACTATCTACCTGATCTAATGGTCTTTAAGAAATTATTTGAAAATCGAGTAGCACATTATATTATTAAAAAGGCTGCTAATCGTTCTAATGCAGTATTTGCACCTACAGAGACTGCTAAAGAATATTTGCGGAATATTGGAGTTAGTAGTCCTATTAAACTTTTATCTACAGGAGTAGATTTTGATGATTATCAGGTCCCAGAAATTAAGATAGACCAGCTTAGAGAAAGGTATAAACAAGATGGTGAAACCTTATTACTATCAGTCTCTAGATTATCTAAAGAAAAGAATCTTTACTTTTTAATAGATGCTTTAAAGTCTATTAAAGAAAGAACTAAATTAAACTTCAAATGTTTAATAGCTGGAGATGGTTCAGAGAAAGATAAATTAGAGGAATATATTATTGATAATGACTTAGTAGATTATGTAGAACTAATTGGTACTATTGACTATCAAGAAATTAGTAAGTATTATATTATGGCAGACCTCTTTGTTTTTGCTTCTAAATCAGAGACTCAGGGAATGGTTTTATTAGAAGCAATGGCAGGATCAACTCCAGTAGTAGCAGTCAGATCAAGTGGAATAGATGATGTAATCAAAAATGGCTATAATGGATATAAAGTGCCTGAGGATATTGACCAATGGTCTGAAAAAGTAATTGAATTGATTAGAAATGAAGAGTTATTAGCTGAAATGTCAAAGAATGCCTATCAGTCTGCCCAAGATAATTCTATTACAGAAATGGCAAAAGAAGCAGTTAAAGTCTATTATAAAATACTACATAATTAGAAATGGAGGAATTAATTATGAAATTAAAGTATGGTTCTAAGAAATTAAAATTTGATTTAGATAGATTATCTAATTCACAGGTGCTGCGCCCTAATGAAAAAGTAGGAATAGAGAACCCCCAAGGGGAAGTAGAAGAGAAGTTAAAAGAACCAATTGCTTCTCCAAAGCTGCAGGAGTTAGTAAAAGAAAAAGAGCCTGATAGTGTAGTGATTGTAGTTAATGATGTAAGCCGACCTACTCCTTATAAGGTTATACTGCCTCCTTTATTAGAAGAACTACAAGAAGAGGGAGTAAAAAAAGAGGATATTTCTTTAATTATAGCCACTGGAATTCATGATCCCAATACTGAAGAACAGAATAGGAAAATTTTTGGAGATGAGATAGTAGATAACTATCGCCTGATCTCTCATAATCCAGATCAAAATTTAGCTGATTTAGGTGAATTAAGTTCTGGTAATAGATTATATGTAAATCAAGAGGTAGTAAACGCAGATTTATTAATTACTACAGGTGTTATTGCACCTCATTATTTTGCTGGTTTTTCAGGAGGAAGAAAATCAATCTTACCTGGAGTAGCAGGTCGAGATACAATTCAATATAATCATTCGCGGATGGTAAATTTAATCGGTAATTTACCGCCAATTGAAGAGAATCCAATTAGTAATGAGATGATTGAAGGTGCTAAATTGGCAGGAGTAGATTTTATTTTAAATGTAGTAACTAATAGTCAAAAGGAAATAGTAGAAGTTGTAGCTGGTAACCTAGAAAAAGCCTGGTTAAAAGGGGTTAAGACTTCAGCTCAGATGTATCATGTAGAGTTAGAAGAGAAGGTCGATGTGGCTATAGTTAGTGCAGGGGGTTATCCCAAGGATATTAATATTTACCAAGCGCAGAAGGCTTTAGATAATGCAGATGGAGTAGTTAAAGAAGGCGGTACAATTGTTTTATTAGCTGAATGTAGAGATGGATTAGGGGAAGATACTTTTGAAGATTGGCTAAATGAGGCCCAAAAACCAGAGGATAATATTGAGCGGATTAAAGATAAATTTATTCTGGGTGGACATAAAGCTTTTGCAATTAGTAAAGTTGTTTTAGAAAAAAATTTCATCTTATTATCTGAGTTTTCTAAGGTGGAGACAGAAATGATGTTTGCAGCAAAAATGGATGATCTTGAAGAAGTTTTAACAGAGATTAATAAAAAATATGGGCAATATAGTTCTATTGTCCTACCTCAAGGTGGTTTAACTGTGCCTATAGTTAGATAGAAAAGATTTAAGTTATAAAGTCCGTCTCCTATTATAATAGGAGACGGACTTTATAACTTTTCTCTATTTACTTAATATCGATAGTCTTTCTTTTCTCTTTCTCCTTCTCTATTTTTGGAAGACTAACTTCTAAGATCCCATCATTATATTCAGCTTCAATATCATCTTGTTGAACATTGTTTAGACGGAAGCTGCGCTGATACTTGCCGCTTCTTCTTTCCTTACGAATATAGTTATCTTCTTCTTTCTCGATAACCTCTTCATTATCTGCTTTGATAGTTAAATAGTTGTTATTCAATTCTAGTTCAATATCTTCTTTATCCATTCCAGGTAATTCAGCTTCAATCAAATATTCATCTTCTGTCTCCTTGATATCAGTTTTAAAACCAGCAACTTCATTTAAATCCATAAAGTCTTCTAATACACTAGAGAATAGATCCCTTGGCTGACGATTTCGCTTAGCTACTTCACGATCATTATCTTTAGTAGTCATTAAATCAAACATAAAAACCACCTCCGATAATAATTTTAAAACAATTTTATATTTTTATGCATCACTATTAACTTCACTTATATTATAACTAAAAAGTACTTAGAGTTCAAACTTGTAAATATTTGATTAAATGAGAAAATAGTCAAATAATTTAGTTTAGCTAAGAATAAATTATTCTTTCTCAAAAATATTAGTTTTTTTAATTGAATTTAAAGGATAAAATATTTTCTTTAAAAAAAGGTAAAATAGATATTATAAAGAAATAGGTATATGGCATTTAAAATATATTTATATAGAGGGGATATCTATGAAAGGATCTAATAATAATAAAATCAAAATAACTTTTCCAAATGGAGAGCAGATTGAATGTGATAATTTGATTGCCGTAGCACAAATGGATGACTTAGTAGAAGAGTTTGAGCAACTGTTAGTAGGTAATTGGCAATTAGATGAATTGGTTGAGACTAAGTTCTTTTTAACACAGATGTATAATGAGAAGATAAAAGAACGCTTATCGCCGAAGGATAAGTTAGTTTTTGAAAATTTACAGCAAAAGAAAGAAGAGTACCGAGAAAAGTTAAAAGAATCGTTATTAAGAGAGGAAGAAGAATTATACAGTTTTTTAGAACCAAAGCCGGAGGTTGTAATGTCTGAAGAACTGCCTGAAGATATTGATGAGGAAGATTTGGAAAATTTCTTTGATGAAATATTTAATACTTTAGATAAATTGGAAGAAGATGAAGAAGAGGAGAAGACAAGAACAGCTGATGCAGAGAAGGTTATAGATATTGAACAGTATAGAAATAAATAATCATGCTATTATATTATAAAGTTAGGTGATAGAAGTGTATGTGATTATTAGTATAGTCCTATTTAGTATGTTAACAATAAGTCTGTCTATTTATCTTTATAAATATATAAGAATAACTGAAAGATTAAAAAACGAAAGAGAGATATTTCGTTCTGCTATGCAGGGCTCTCGAATTGGCATTTGGGATTGGAATGTAAGCAAAAATTATATTAGGTTTAGATCTGATTTTATGGAGGAATTAGGTTTTGATTCAAGGGTAATTGAAGATTATTTAACTACTTTAAAGAAGAAGGTTCATCCGCAGGATAGGGATGAGGTGATTAAAAAATTAACTGAGCAATTAAATGAAGATGATTTTTATCAAGCAGAGTATAGATGGAGAGTTGATGGTGGATGGAAATGGATTCTAGACCGTGGTGAAGTGATTAAAAGAGATGAAGACGATGAGATGCTGCGTGTAACAGGAACATATCAAGATATTAATTTTCAAAAAGAGATTGAGCATGAATTAAAGCGGACGAAAGAGAAGCTTGAGAATATATTTGCTCATAATAATATTGTCTTCTTTTCTTTGAATGTAGAAGATGGGACTATTATTGAGATTTCAAGTTCTTCATACAAGGTATATGGTTATACGCCAGAAGAATTTTATGAGAATCCTGGTTTATTAGCAGAAGTCATTCATCCTGAAGATAAAGAAGTGATTGAAAAAAAAGAAGAATTAGTTAAGGAAAAGAAGAAAGAACATCTGCAATTAGAATATAGAATTATGAAAAAAGATGGTGAGGTGCGGTGGTTAAAAGAGTATACAATTCCTGTTAGATATTATTCAAAAGAGGTAATTAGATTAGATGGTATTGTAACTGATATTACAGAAAGAAAAGAGGCGAAAGAAAAACTGAAGAAACATGCCTATTATGATGAATTGACTGGAGTTTATAATCGTCAAATGGGATTAGAAATTTTAGAGGAAGAGAAAAGAAAGTTAAAACCTGGTGAAATCTTATCTGTCTGTTTTATTGATGTTAATAATTTAAAGATAGTAAATGATAATTATGGTCATAAAGAAGGAGATAAATTGATTAAATTAGCAGCAACTACAATTGACCGTGAAATTAGAACTAGTGATAAATTAATTCGTTTAGGTGGTGATGAATTTTTAATCTGCTTTCCTAAATGTGATATTGCATTTGCTAATGAAATTTGGGAACGGATTAAGAAGAAGTTTAGATTGATTAATAAAAAGATGAATAAACCTTATCAGATATCTGCTAGTCACGGTATTGCAGAGTATAAAAGTGGAGAGAAGATTTCTGTAGAGGAGTTAATTACCATTGCTGATGAGAAGATGTATGAAGAGAAGGAGAAAATGAAAAAAGAGGGTACTGAAAATTATTAAATTAAGCATTTGTGAAGATAATAGCCACTCTTGATTATCTAGATACCATTGCACTGTATTAATAGTTCCGTCTGCAAAATTATTGTTTAGCAAATAGCCGTTAAAACTATAGGAACTTGTTATAGTAAAATAAATATAATATAATCATTATGAATATAGAGTAGATATATAGGGGATATGTTATCTCTAATAGATAAAGTAGTAGAGCTATTACTATGATTTTTAAAGGAGTGGAAGTTATGGATATCGAATGTCTAGAGCATTTTCAAAAAATTGCTGAAACCAAAAGCATATCAAAGGCTGCAGATAATTCTCATATCTCACAACCTGCTTTAAGTCAGCAAATGAAAAAACTTGAAAATTCTCTAGGACAGGAACTTTTTGTACGCAGTAATAAAGGGGTTCAGCTTACTTCAGCTGGAGAATTAGTATTAAAATATGCGGATAATATAATTAGGACTTATGATAAGATGCTCACCGGACTTAAAAAAGAGCAGGAAAAAGAAATTAAAATTGAAGCTGATGTTACGATTGCTACTTACTGTTTACCTTGTGTTTTGATGAGAATAAAAAGTGAGTTTCCTACTCACAATTATAATCTTATATCAGGCTCTTCTGATCAGATTGAAGAAGATCTGTTAAATGATATTTGTGAAATAGGTTTTATAACCAGAAATTCTCAGAAAGAGGGTCTGGTGAGTCAAAAGATAACTGAGGAAGAAGTTGTTTTAATTTCCCCTAAAGAACACGATGTTAAAGAAAGAATAGATTTAGAAGAAATTTTAGATTTTTCCTTGATTATATTAAGAGAAAAATGTGTAATTAAAGAAAAATTAAATATGGCTTTAAATGATATAGGCTATAGTCTTGATGAGTTGAATATAAAGGCACGAGTAGAAAGAACTGAAGCAATAAAAACACTTGTAAAGAATGGCTATGGGTTGGGATTGGTTTCTTATAATGCTGTTAAAGAAGAATATGCTGATAATAAGATACAGATATCTAGAGTTAAAGATTATAATCTAAATTATGATATATTTATGGTCAGTAAAAGGTTTGAAAATTTAAGTACCGAAACTCGTGAGTTCATTGAAAGTTTTAAAAATATGAAGGATTATATATGCCCTTAAAAGGATAGGAGATAACAATGCAGATTCCATTTAATAGACCATATTTGACTGGAAGAGAAGAAGAATATACAAAAGATGTTTTCCAACGAAGAGAACTTAATGGTGATGGTTATTATACAGAGAAAGTGACTTCCCTTTTGGAAAAAAAGTTTGCACTAGATAAAGTTTTGATGACTACATCTTGTACTCATGCTTTGGAGATGGCGGTAGAGTTAATTGGCCTTAAAGAAGGTGATGAAGTAATTATGCCTTCTTTTACTTTCCCTTCAACAGCTAATGCTGTCCTAAAGCAAGGGGGTAGGCCAGTTTTTGCTGAAATAAGAGAAAACACCTTTAATCTTGCTCCTTCTGATATTGAAAATAAAATAACAAAGAAGACTAGAGCTATTATTCCTGTGCATTATGCGGGTATAAGTTGTGCGATGGATGAAATTCTGCATCTGGCAAAAAAGTACAATCTATATATTATTGAAGATGCAGCTCAGGGAGTTAATGCCTGTTATAAAGGGGATTATCTTGGTGGTATTGGAGACTTTGGCTGCTACAGTTTTCACGGTAGTAAAAATTATGTAAGTGGTGAAGGTGGGGCTCTAGTAATTAATAATGCTAGCGATCATATAAAAGAGAGGGCTGAAATAATAAGAGAAAAAGGTACAAATAGAGCTAGTTTTTTAAGAGGGAAAGTAGATAAATATACCTGGTTAGACAGAGGTTCTAGTTATCTGCCTTCTGATTTATTAATGGCCGTACTTTATGCTCAGCTTGAAGAAATGAAGAGGATAAAAGATATGCGTAGAAGAATATTTACAGAGTATTATAATTCTTTAAAAGAATATTTAGATTTATCCTTTCTTGATAGTATAACTACTATTCCTAAAAATAGAGATAGCAATTTTCATATTTTTTATTTGAAATTTAAGAATAGTGAAATAAGGGATTTTGTGCTCAATGAGTTGCAGGAGAGAGGGGTTTCTGCAACTTTTCATTATATTCCCTTACACAGCTCTCCAATGGGGAGAAAGTTA
>JAWOFC010000280.1:0-3180 GCA_046482455.1 Halanaerobacter sp.
GCTATAAGTAGAGCGAAGTGGGTTACACGGAGAGTTTTCTGTAGTTTAGAAAACTCGGAGGAAGAGAATAAAAGCAGTAAAAGCAGAAATTAGTAATGAGTAAGAAGTCAAAAGCATGAAGTCAAGAGCATAGCAGTGATATAATTTTTTATTACTGGTCATTAGTTGCTTCTTACTATTGCTAAAAGGGCCAACCTGTAAAAGAGAATAAAAAAGTTGTTAAACTAGCTTGATAGGTGGCTTGAAAGATAGTAGGAGCTAATAAAGAGTCGGTTTTATAGTACAGATAAGTAGTAATAAAGGCAATGATAGAGTATAAAATTATTATCTGCGGTGTGAAATTGAAATGGATTATAGTATAGTAGGCAGCACTTAAAATAAAAGCAAGGAAAGAGCCGTGCCTTTTTCTAAGCTGTTTAAAGATAAAACCGCGAAAGAATAACTCGATACTAAAAGCAGGGATTAGACAGCAGATAAAGATAATTATAAAATAGACCAGACTAGTTGATAGGTCTTCAAGGTTTTGAATAGAGACTAAAGTATTTAAATCACTGAGATAGAAATGAATAGAGATAATACCTAATAATAAAGGCCAGCTGAGGGTCAAGCCTAATTTTAAGTTAGCAAAAAAGTCTTTATGGGTAATACCTAAGTCCTTAAAGTCAAGGTCATAATTTATTGTAGCCCAATAGAGAAAAAAAGATAGAAATAGACTGCGGCCAATGACTTTAAAAGAGATTAAATAGAAATTATCGAGAATAGCTAAATCAAAGGCTAAATTCTCTGCAAAGAAGAGAATTAAGAAGTTTAGAATATACCATAGGAGTTGGAATTTTATAATCTCTAGCCAAATAGTAGTCTCTTCTTCCTCATTAGTCTGTGGAGTTGTACTTTCTTCTGACATAGCTTCTCCTCCTAAATTTGATTATTTACAGTCAATACAAATTATAGTTTATTATTACATCTATTATTTATTCTTTTTAGCTAATAATTCTCCTGCTTAGTGGTGATAGAAATTTTGTTAATTGCTTATTTTATTAATATTTGTTAAAATACTTGTAACTGAAGAAATTAATGAGGAGGATGAGAAAATGAGAAGTGATAAAGTAACGACTAAAGGGGATAATGCACCCCAACGGTCATTATTTAAAGCATTAGGATTAACGGATAAAGAATTAGACCAGCCTTTGATTGGAGTCTGTAACTCATTTAGTGAACTAATTCCAGGTCATGTACATTTAGATACAATTGCTGAAGCAGCTAAAGCAGGAGTTAGAATGGCAGGAGGAACGCCTTTAGAGTTTGGCTCTATAGGTGTCTGTGATGGAATTGCAATGGGACATAAGGGGATGAAGTATTCTCTAGCAAGTAGAGAGTTAATTGCTGATTCAGTTGAGACTGTAGCAAATGGTCATGCCTTAGATGGACTAGTCTTAATCCCTAATTGTGATAAGATTGTACCCGGGATGTTAATGGCAGCAGCAAGGTTAGATATTCCAACTGTAGTTGTCAGTGGTGGAGCAATGCTGCCAGGTAAGCTTGATAAGGATGATGGAATAGATTTAAAGAATGTATTTGAAGGTGTAGCAGCAGAGAAGGCAGGTAAGATATCAAGCTGCGAACTACAAGAGATTGAGAATAAAGCCTGTCCGGGCTGTGGTTCTTGTGCAGGTATGTTTACGGCAAATTCAATGAACTGTTTAACAGAAGTATTAGGAATGGGACTACCTGGGAATGGAACTATTCCAGCTGTAGATGCAGGGCGTAAAAGATTAGCTAAAGAAGCAGGAATGCAGGTTCTGAAAGCAGTAGAAGAGGATATTAGACCATCTGATATCTTAACTGCTGAAGCCTTTGAAAATGCTCTAAAGGTAGATATGGCTCTAGGTTGTTCTACAAATACGGCCTTACACTTACCTGCTATTGCTCATGAAGCAGGCATTGATATTGATTTAAAGGTGATTAATCAATTAAAAGAAGAGGTGCCGCATTTATGTAGTTTAAGTCCAGCAGGCAAGCACTTTATTAAAGATTTAGACCTTGCAGGCGGTATTCCAGCAGTGATGAAAGTTTTAAGTGATGAAGGAGATCTGTTTGAAGATGCATTGACAGTTACTGGTGAGACAGTAGCAGAGAAGTTGAGTGGTGTTGAAGTATTAGATAATAATGTAATTCGGGATTACGCTAATGCCTACCATCAGACAGGCGGATTATCTTATTTAGAAGGAAATATTGCTCCCGAAGGTTCAGTAGTTAAGCAGGCTGCAGTAGCTGAAGAGATGCTAACTCATGAAGGACCAGCACGAATCTTCCACTCTGAAGAGGCAAGTGTAGAAGCAATTAATAATGGTGATATAAATCCAGGTGATGTAGTTGTGATTAGGTATGAAGGGCCAAAAGGCGGTCCGGGAATGCGCGAAATGTTAACGCCGACTTCTGCTGTAGCAGGAGCAGGTTTAGATAAAGAGGTTGCTTTGATTACTGACGGCCGCTTTTCAGGTGCTACAAGAGGAGCCTCTATTGGTCATGTTTCTCCGGAAGCAATGGAAGGTGGAGCAATTGCTGCTATAGAAGAAGGAGATATTATCGAGATTGATATTCCAAAGGGGAAGTTAAATGTACAACTATCTGAGGAAGAGATTGCCAAGAGATTAGAAGATTGGGAGAAACCAGAACCTAAGATTAAAACAGGTTACTTATCTCGTTATGCTAAGTTAGTTACTTCTGCAAGTACAGGAGCAGTATTTAAATAGACTAATAATTAACTCAGGAGTGAGAGCTTCTGAGCTTTTTTTCTAGCACCAAAGGATCTATCTGATACTAGAGTTTTTAAATTTAACTTTTAATATCAGTGTTAGCTATTGTAATGTTTTGAATTTGATTGTCAATTATCCATTATAAATCAAGTAACTAATTTAGCTAAGATAGAGGATTCTCAGCTAATTTTGACTGTCCCTGCGTGTCTTTATCAAGATCCTTCGTGAAAACCACAAAAACCGTATCAACTGTAAACTGTTTTTAATTTTTTGACTTTATGATTTTGATTTTAACTGTTAACTGTACACTGTAAACTGTAAACTATAAACGTGGGGGAGAAATTCAGTTATCCATAAAGTATTGTAATGACAGCTTTGAACTTAGCTGAGAGCACTAATATAAGGAACGGGGGTGAATTCCTGA
>JAWOFC010000284.1:0-3352 GCA_046482455.1 Halanaerobacter sp.
GCAGGAATTAGTGGAGATATGACAATTGGTGCTTTATTGGATTTAGGAGTAGAAGCAGAAAGATTAAGAGAGGAATTAGCTAAACTTAATTTAGATAATTATTACTTAGAGATTAATAAAGGTCAAAAGAGCGGGATTACAGGGACAGATTTTAAGGTGCAGATAGAAGTTTCATCTACTGAGCATAGTCATGACCATGAATATAATCATGAAAGCAATCATACAGATGATCATAACCATGAACACGAACACGACCACGACCATGAACATGGGCATGAACATGGGCATGAACAGGAGCATAGTCACGGGCATCATGATACTCATGAACACCGCAACTTGCATGATATTCAGCATCTGATTGATGATAGTGATTTAGAGGATGCAGTTAAGGAGTTAAGTCTAGAGATCTTCCAGGTGGTTGCCAAAGCAGAGGCTAAAGTACATAATAAGGATATCTCTGAAGTTCATTTTCATGAGGTAGGAGCAGTTGATTCGATTGTTGATATTGTAGGAGCAGCAATCTGTATTAATGAATTAGATGTAGATAAGATCTATGCTTCTCCTCTGCATACAGGAACTGGATTTGTAGAATGTGCTCATGGGATTATTCCTGTCCCGGCACCGGCGACGGCTGAGATTTTAGAAGGGGTGCCTGTTTATGGGAAGGGAGTAGAAGGTGAGTTAGTAACTCCTACTGGGGCAGCTATTATTAAGACTCTGGCCGATGAATTTGGCCCGTTACCAGAGATGGCTATTGAAGAGATTGGTTATGGATTAGGTGATAAGGATTTAGGGATTACTAATTTATTGCGTGTATTTAAAGCTAAAAAAAAAGAAGTGAAGATTTAGTAGTCTTAGAAACAAATATTGATGATATGCAGCCTGAAATTTATTCCTATCTTTACCCTAAGTTATTTGCTGAAGGTGCTTTAGATGTTTATTTAACTAATATTATGATGAAGAAGAATCGTCCAGCAGTTAAAGTGAGTGTCTTAGCTAAAAAGGAAGATGTGGAAGAAATTGAGGAGATGCTCTTTAAAGAGACTACTACTTTAGGAATTAGAAAGTATGGAGTAGAGCGCGAAATTTTAGAGCGGGAATATCATGATGTTGAAACTGATTGAGGTTTAGTGACAGTCAAGGTGGCTAAAAGGGATGGAGAAGTAATTAATTATGCACCTGAATATGATGATTGCAAAGTGCTAGCTAAAGAGTTTGATATTCCTTTAAAAGAAGTTTATCAAGCTGCAGAAAGAAATTTTGCCCTTTAAATTAGATAAATTTAGTTATTAAGCAGGATTTTGCAATAAAATCTAGAAAGATAAGCTATAACTAATAAAGGAGGGATAGTATGGAGGAAGAAGAATTAATGGAGTTGAAGGATAAAATTGAAAAAAGAGGTCGTAAAATAGACAAGATTGAGGATCGGTTAGAGAAATTAGATAGACCCGATATGCAGCATAAAGAACATGAAGACAGATGGAAAGAGTTATGGGAAGAACAGAGAGAAGTTTTTGAGGAGTTAAAGATTGATGAGATGCCGGAGTTTGAGAAAGAAGATGTATTAAAGATTATAGATAAACAGTCAAAGCATATCGAACTGGAATTTAAAGAGACTGGTGCTGATGAAGAATATTCTTATTTATATAATTTATGGCGGGAATTGTATCAAGTGCTTAAAGAGATTAATCGTGAGCAGGATGAATGAAAATATAATTATGTGATGGAGGCTGATTAGAGTTTTTTAGTCAGTCTCTTTTTTTATTTTTTGGTAACTTAAGCACCGCTAGGCGAATTAGTTGGTGAGGGCAGAGAAACTAATCCACTTTAATGACCACAAAAGTAATATCATCATCGCCTTGCAGTGAGTTATTATTAAAATTTTTAAAATCAGTTAAAATAGATTCTTTTATCCCTTCTGGATTTAAATCACAATTTCTATAGAATACATCCTCTAATCGAGTTCCATAACTTTCATCAGCAACTTTTTGTTCAGCTATGCCGTCAGTGTAAAAAAGAAGACTTGATCCTGATTTTAAATCGACTGATCGTGTTTTAAAATCAAGCAGATTTTTATCTATAGAAGATGAAATTGGTAGACCGCTGTTTTCTAATTTAAACTTCTCACTATTAGGTGCACAGATTAACTGCGAGAACTGAAAACCGTTTCCTAAGTAACTGATCTTTTTAGCTTCAAAATCAATAATGGCAATAAAAATACAGATAAAGTAATCTCCAGGGAAATCTTCTTTGTAAAATTGCTCTGTTAGGAATTCTAAAATAGATTTTGGGTCAGTCTCTGAAGAGAAAGATAGAAAATTATGGATTGTGTCTTTTACAAAGAGGCTAATTATACTACTAGAGATGTCATGTCCTGAAATATCAGAGATATAAAAAACTGTTTTTCCATCTATTTCAGTAATATCAAAGAAATCTCCTCCTAACTTACCAGCTGGCTGATAATAACTAGCCAAAGAAATATTATTGAGAGGATTATAACCAGGTAGAGTGTTTTCATGTAGATTACGAGCCTTATCTAACTCATTGGTTAAATTGCTGTAAAGATTTTCTAACTCTTTTTTTTGCTTTTTGACAGTGTCTAGATAGGTGTTAATTCTTTTGGTGGCTGCATAATCAGAAACTATCATAAAAGCAATCAAACTCATCATAATAAAGATTCCATACATCATAAAAAAAGAATTATTAGGGATTAATACCTCTAGAAACACACCTAAAATTACAGCACTATAACCGATAATTACTAAAGTAGCCTCTTTACCTTCTTTGAATACCCCTACTCCTGCTTGATAAATTAAATAGATGAAAAAAGGGATTAATAAATACCTATAATATTTCGCTAACTGATAAATAAGGTCGTAGGAAGAAAAGACTGCTACTGTGCAAGCTAAAACAGTAAAAATTAAGTAAAATAGCTGAATTCCTTTTAATTTTTTAGTATAGTGAAAGCTATAGGATAATTTACCCATTATAGGTAATCCTAAAAATGCTGTTAAATATTTTAACCGCATACTAAAATCCCAGTCTAAAAAAGGAAAGATTGAATTGATAAAACTTTGACCGATAGTAAGTGAGCGCAAAGCAATCAAAATACAAAGCAGTCCCATATAGAGAAGTTTTTTATTTTCTCTAGCAAAACCATAGAGTAAAAGGAAGAATAATCCCATAACTAATAGACCAGAAATAAAAAACAACTCTACTATATCTTTTCTTTCAATTAAGTTATTTACCCTATTAACTTCTCCGATAATCGGACTCTCCCAGAATCCACCTCTAGAATGAGTGTAATTTGCAACTTCTAGATAAATATCTGCTTTACCTGCTTGATTGCTGG
>JAWOFC010000039.1:0-2705 GCA_046482455.1 Halanaerobacter sp.
AATAGTTTTTGCCTTAGATAAAGGAGTTTGAGCATTTATGATGAAGTTAAAAAATGGGTAGGAATAATTTTAAGGAGGCTTTATAAATGGAGAAAGAAAATTTGTACTTATTAGATGGGAATAGTTTAACCTATCGAGCATTTTATGCTCTACCAGAGAGTTTAACTAAATCCGATGGAACAGTGACGAATGCTGTCTATGGGTTTACAAGAATGTTAATTAGTTTAGTTAATAATAATAAAGTAGATTGTTTAGGAGTTGCTTTTGATTTAGCAGCGCCAACTTTTCGTCATGAGGAGTATGATGATTATAAGGGGAATAGAAAGGAGACCCCTGATACATTAAAGCCGCAGTTTGGAATGGTCAAGGATGTCTTAGACTCTTTAGATGTGCCTACCTTTGAAAAAGAAGGCTTTGAAGCTGATGATTTAATTGGTACTTTAGCTCAGAAGGCAGAAGAGGAAGGATATCATGTAACGATTGTAACAGGTGACCGTGATAATTTACAGTTAATCAGTGATAATATTGATGTAATGTATACGCGGAAGGGAATTAGTGATATTATAGATTATGATTTAGAGAAGTTTAGAGAGGAGTATGAGCTAGAGCCTTTACAATTAGTTGACAAGAAAGGATTAATGGGTGATAGTTCGGATAATATTCCGGGTGTTGATGGGATTGGAAAGAAGACTTCGACTAAACTATTAAAGGAGTTTGGTGATTTAGAGACAGTCTTAGATAATATAGACCAAGTAGGCGGGAAGAAGAGGAAGGCAAGATTAAGAGAACAGGCTGATAGAGCCCGCATGAGTAAAAAGTTAGCTAAGATTAAGGTAGATATTCCTCTGGCAGTTGATTTTGCAGATTTAAGTCTCTCTGATTGGAAGACTGATAAAGCCCAAGAGGTATTTACTGATTTAGAATTTAATAGTTTAATTGCAGAGATTGGTGGACATAATGAGTTAGAAGAGTGTGAATATGAAGAGTTGGATGATATAAATGAGTTAAAAGATTTAGATTTAGCTTCTAGAATAGCAGTCAATCTTGATTTGAGTGGTGAGAAATTAGAACAGGAGTTAAACGGATTAGCCCTTTCTACAGGAGAAAAAAATTATTATCTTGAGCTTAGTGGAGAAGATTTAGAGCAGTTAGAGGATCTATTAGCCCACAAGAAGTTATTAATCTTAGATCCTAAAGACCAATTTAGATATCTTTTAGAACAGGGAATAGAGTGGGGAAAGCTAGTTTTTGAACCATTATTAGCCGATTATTTACTCCATCCTAGTGATGATGAGACAGATTTTGAAGATGTGATAGAGAATCATCTTCAGTTGGCTCTGCCTGAGGTAGATGAAACAGAAGAGCTAGTCTTAAAGACGAATACATTATTTGAACTAAGGGAAGAGTTGACTGCTAAGTTAGAGGAGCAAGAGATGTTAGAGCTATATAGGGATATTGAACTGCCTTTAGTTAAGATTTTGGCCCAGTTAGAATTAAATGGAGTCAAGGTCAGTCCTAATAAGTTAGAAGAATTAGGAGCAGAGTTGGAAGAGAAGATAAGGGAGATAGAAGAAGAAGCCTATGAATTAGCTGGTGAAGAGTTTAATTTGAACTCTCCTCAGCAGTTAGGAAATATTTTATTTGAAAAGTTAGGTCTACCAGTAATTAAAAAGACCAAAACAGGTTATTCTACTAGTGCAAAGGTCTTGGAAAAATTAGAGGGACAGCATGATATTATTCCTTTGATTTCTAAGTACCGCACTTATCAGAAGTTAAACTCTACTTATGTATCTCCCCTAGAGGATTATATTAATCCTGAGACGGGCAGAATTCATACTACATATAATCAGCGTGTGACGGCGACAGGTCGTTTAAGTAGTACAGAGCCTAATCTGCAGAATATACCGATTAGAAGTGAAGAAGGGCGTCGAATTAGGAAGGTCTTTGTTGCAGAGAAAGGGCAGAAGTTATTAGCAGCAGACTATTCGCAGGTTGAGCTGCGGATTTTGGCCCATATATCTCAAGATGAGGGATTGAAGGCGGCATATCAGGAAGGGGCAGATATACATACTAAGACAGCCCAGGAGTTATTTGGGCTCTCAACTTCTGAGACACGCAGAAAGGCTAAAGCAGTTAACTTTGGTATAGCTTATGGAATCAGTGCCTGGGGTTTAGCAGATAGATTAGAGATTAATCAACAAGAAGCTCAAGAGTATATTGACCTCTATTTTGAACGTTATCCAAAGGTGGAGGAATATATTGAAGAGCAGAAGACTAAAGCTAAAGAGAGGGGTTATGTAGAGACTATCTTTAAGCGGCGTAGATATTTGCCTGAAATTACAAGTAGTAACTACCACCGCCGTCAATTTGCTGAACGAATGGCAATTAATACACCAATCCAAGGCAGCGGAGCAGATATTATGAAGATAGCTATGATTGATGTTTACAATGCTTTAAAAGAGAGTAAGTTAGATGCTGATATACTGTTGCAAGTCCATGATGAATTGGTCTTAGAAGTGCCGGAAGATGAGGTTAAGGATACAGCAGAATTGGTACAGGAGATGATGGAAGCTGCAGCTGATTTAGATGTTGCTTTGGATGTTGATCTAAAGGTGGGCGATAATTGGAATGAGATGGAAGGGATGAAGAGCAGTAACTAGTAAAGAGTGAAGAGTAAAGAGCTAAAAGCGTAAGGTCAAAAGCGA
>JAWOFC010000071.1:0-10267 GCA_046482455.1 Halanaerobacter sp.
TTTTACTAAGCATCTACATTTTGGTCATCAAATTTATCTTTAATGATTGTACCCCATTCATTAGCACCTGGAGTATAGCCAATTAGCGAAAAAGCTCTAATAATTGTATTAAACTGTCGATAACCAAAATTCTCTATAATACCATAGAAGAATAACTTTAAATAGTCTAAAATACTATTATATTTCTGTTCTGCATAGGCTTCAATCAATATTGCACTCGTTGAAATAAATACTCCATAAAGTACAGCCAAAAGGAAAAATGCTCCCGCCAGACTAGGATTTAGCAGACCTAGAAAATAGGATGAAATAATACTGCAATAGCCTAAAAACTCTATGACTGGTCCTAACATTTCAAATATTACATAGTAGGGAAAAGCAAATAAGCCCACTGAACCGTATTCAGGATTGAATAATAGCTGCCAGTGATTAATCATTGAGTCCATTAAACCACGCTGCCATCTTTTGCGCTGTCCTATAAATGATTTGAAATCAACAGGACCTTGTGTCCAACAAGTAGCGTCAGGTACTAAAGGAATCTTATAGTCTCTGCCCTCTTCTCTTAAATAACGATGAATTTTAATTATTAATTCCATATCTTCTCCCACAGTATCAGCAGTATAGCCATCCACTTCAGTAACTACACTCTTTTTAAAGACTCCAAATGCACCAGAAACAATCAATAAACTATTAATTCTCCCCCAGCCAATTCTACTAGTAAAGAAAGCACGCAAATATTCTACAACTTGAAATCTAGCTAAATATTTACTAGGCAATTGCGGCTCTTCCATAAATCCTCTATCAATCTTTGAATTATTAGCAATTCTTACTAAACCTCCTGTTGCTACTACCTGCTCTGAGTCTTCAATAAAGGGGATTACAATCTTTAATAATGAATCTGTTTCTAATATAGAATCTGCATCAATTGCTGTTACTAAATCATATTCTGCCAGATTAACTCCAGCATTTAATGCATCGGCTTTGCCGCCATTCTCCTTATCAACCACTACTAAATCAGGTACTGTAGCTGATAAATAGATATCATTAATCTCTTCAGTCTCTAGCTGCTTCTTATAGACTCTATCTATTCTATGCAGTTTAAACTCTTCTTTTAGTTTCTCTAGTGATTGGTCTGTCGACCCATCATTAATAACTACAACTTCCATTTCATTATATTCTAAATTAAGCAGCGACTCTACATTATCTACAATTGTATTCTCTTCATTATAGCAAGGTACTAAAATAGATACTCCAGGTAAGAAAGTTGAGGATAATAGATCAAAATAGCCCTCATACTGACTTCGTTTTAAATAAAAATAGATCCCCCGCATTGATAATAATAGCACTATTACGTAAATAAGATTTAAGACTAAAAAATAAAATATAATAAAGTAATTATAAATATTAATTCCATCAACTAAAATAGCTTTCCAGTTCATACTCAACACCTTCTTTATTAGCTAGATAGTCTTTAATATTAGTTATTAATTCCTGATAATTATCAAAATCTTCTCTAGCAAGCAGATTATTAAAAGTTATCTCCTGATGTAATATCTGCCATGCCATATCTTGAGCAAACTGGTCAGAACTATTTAACTGCTCCGATAGAGCAAGAATCCCCGCTTCTCCATGGGCCAATAAACTCTGAGCGGCATTATATCTTACCTCCCAATGAATATCAGTCATCAAATCCTTTAATTCTCGCCGGCTCTTATTAGTTCTGAACTTCTCTAAGGTTCGAGCTAAGTTACTTCTCACCTGCGGAGAGGGACTCTCTTTAGTAGTTAACAACAACGCAAAATATTCTTCATCTCCTAAATCCCCCAATTGATATGCTGCTTTTAAAGAGGCAATAACTAAGTCCTGATTTTGAGACTTAATATACTCTCTAATCCAAGTTAAGACTCGATAATTCTGCTTTAAACCCAAGGCACGCAGAGCAATCATCTTCTTCTCAACTTCTGCAGAGTTAATTAAAGACTCCATAGTTTCATATATATCTTCTTCTACTTCTTCTATTAAACGCAAAATTACAGCCCGGGGATAAAAATCCAACTCCAATAGACTATTAATCGCTAACTCTAAATATTTACTGCCTTCTATCTTAACTAGAGCTAAAGCAGACTGATACCGTATATCACTATTCTTATTATCTAAATAATCTAATAAAGGCTCTACTGCTTTAGCAGAACCTAACTCACCTAAAGCATAAGCAGCTTCAGACTTCTTCCACCACTGACTGCTATCTACAAGCTGCCCTATTTTAAAGTCAATCACCCCATATTGCTCTGCAAAATCTCGCAATTTTTCTTTAGTCTCTCCTCTTAACTGCCTTAAATAATTCATAATTATATCTTCCATTAGACTCTTTTTCCTAGTAGAAATCTGAGCTGTTAAATTAACCTCTGCTCCTGCTAAATAATTATTAATCTCTTCTTTTAGTTTAGGTTTTAATTTCTGATTCACCCGTTCTAGAATCTGATTATAAATAATCTCAAATAATAAGAGCAGAAAAACTAATCCACTTACAGCAGCTAAAAGATATATACCACCTACCACAAATCTAATCATAAAGACTACCCCTTAATTAAATAATTCTCTTAACACGATTCTCTAACTCGGCTAAAGAAAACGGCTTAGACAGATAATCATCTGCTCCTAAGTCGAAAGCACGGTTAATATCTTTATCACTCTGTTTAGAGGATAAAACAATTATTTTTATATCCTTTGTCTGCTTATTATCCTTTAACTGTCTAATTACTTCAAAACCATTTATTTTAGGCATCATTATATCTAAGATTATCAATTCCGGCTCTTCTTGTGCTACCAATGCAATCCCTTCTTTACCATTAGTACTATATCTAATACTATAACCTAAAGAACTCAGCCGAGTGCGCACTAAATCAACAATCACATTCTCATCATCTATAATTAAAATTTCTTTCTTCTCTCTGACTTCTGAAACTTCTCGACTGGTCTTAACTGTGCCTTTATTATTCTGTTTAACATCATATAAAGCTTCATCCGCTTTCTGCAATAAGACTTCAATCTCTTCTTGAGGATCTTTCATCTCTGCAATACCACTACTAAAATCAATCTCAATTTCTCTCTCTAAATTTACATTAGCAAAGTTATACTTAGCAAACTCTTTCTTCAAACGCTCTAGAACAAAATAAGCCTCCTGAGCAGTAGTTTCAGGAAATAAGATTAGGAATTCATCTCCCCCAAAACGATATACTTGATCAATCCTACGTAAATTTTGAAATAAAAATTGAGCAAACTCCTTTAACACTTCATCACCTACTAAATGACCGTAATCATCATTTATCTCTTTAAAATTATCTAAATCTAAAAAAGCCACAGAGAATCTCTTATCACCTCGTCCAAATCTCTCTTTTTCCTCTTGAGCTCGTTCCTGAAAATAACTCTTCGTATAAGCATCAGTTAGTTGGTCTTTAATTATTCTATTCTTAAAGTTATTATACTTTTCTAATACATTCTCAATTCTAGCCTTTAACTCTTCTATCTCAAAGGGTTTAGTAATATAATCATCTGCTCCTAATTCTAAACCTTTAACCTTATCTTCTACATCTTTTTTACCTGATAAGAAAACAACTGGTTCTTGAAAATCAAATTCACGTATCTTCTTAAATAATGAAAAACCATCTATTTCTGGCAGCATAATATCTAATAAGATTAAATCAATGCTCTCTTCTTCTAAAATTTTCAGCCCTTCTTCTGGCTCAGGGGTGATTAAGATCTCATAACCGTATTCTCTTAATACCCGCTCTAAAAGATCTAGCAGTTCTACATCATCATCAATAATTAAGATCCTACCACTTGTAGTCAAATTAGTATATTCCGAATCAGATAGCACCTTCTTGTTTTGCTCAAATACAGTCTCTTGCGACTGCCCCTTTGTTAGCCAAGAACTATATTCCTTATATAACTTCGATAAACCAGCAACTACTTTTAATACAAAGTCTTCATCTGCTGCAAACTCCTCTGCTAAGCCATCTTCATATTCCGCAGCAACAACTGATAGTTCAGAGAATCCCAAAGTAGCAGCAGTCCCCTTAATTGAATGAAAGAATTGAACTAACTCTTCTTTGCGTCTTTCTTTAGAACGGCTATACTTATATCTCAATAAATTTATCACAGCATTATGTATCTTATCTTCTAAATTATTCAAAAAATTATCCCTGCTCTTCTTCATTATTTCTTCTATCTTCTCTTCATCCATTCCTCCATCTCTCCCCCTTCACTCATTAATTTCTTTAACTAAATCTAATAAGTCCATAGGACTAAATGGTTTACTTAAAAAATAATCTGCTCCCTGCTGTAAGGCCAATTCTTTCTCCTCTGCTTGACCTTTAGCAGTTAAGATTGCAATTTTAGATTTATCTATTAAATCATCTTCCTTTAACTGCTGGATAATATCATAGCCGTCCATTTTAGGCAGCATTAAATCAAGCAAAATAGTATTCGGTTCTTCTTCTTTTATTATCTTTAAAGCATCTTCTCCATTAGTAGCTTCTAAAACTTCATAATCTCTTAAAGAAAGAGTCTCTGTAATCAACATTCTCATACTATCTTCATCATCAACTACTAATATTTTCCCCATCTTCACCCCTCCTTCTTCCAGTCTATATGAAATCCGCAATCTAAAATCATTAAGATTGCGGACAATTATAGACTGATTATTTATTCTTTTAGTTCCTGAGCTATATTCTCGGCTAGTTCAGCACACTGCTCATAATCATCTGCACAAGCAGAGCATTTAATTTCTACAACTGGATCAATATAATCGTAATTTACATTATCAGCAAACTCTTTTAATCTTGAAACTGCCCCTCCACTCCAACTATAAGAACCAAAGATACCTAAAGTATGATTCTTAAGATTCTTATTCTCTAAAACATTCAATAAATCATTCATTTTAGGGAAGATACCATTATTATAAGTACAACTACCCAAAATTAGACCTTCATACTTCCAAAGATCATTGATAATATAGGAAATATGGGTCTTGGAGATATTATAGACTTTAATATTCTTAATACCTTCAGTAGCTAAATTACGAGCAATCTCTTCTACTAACTTCTGTGTATTACCATACATTGAAGCATAAACCATGACTACCCCTTTTTCTTTTTCTTGCTTACTCCACTTATCATAATCAGAGATAATTCGAGCTGGATTCTCCTTCCAGACTGGACCATGAGTTGGAGCAATAATTTCTATCTCTAAATCCGATAGTTTAGAGATAGCTCTCTGTACCATTGGACTATACTTCCCTACTATATTGGAATAGTAACGACGAATCTCACTTTCATAATGATCAATATTAACTTCACTATCAAAAATGCCGCCATCTAAAGTTCCAAACCCACCAAAGGCATCACCAGAGAACAAAGTCCCTGTCTTCTCTTCATAAGTCATCATTGTTTCTGGCCAGTGAACCATTGGCGTTAAATGGAAGTTAAGCTTATGTTCACCTAAATCAATAGTATCTCCATCACCAACTACAACATGGTTATCTTCAATCTGATAAAAATCTTCTAATAGGTTCATTGTCTTTTGATTCCCTACAATTTGAATGTCGGGAAAAGCATCCTTAAAGGCTCTAATTGCGCCTGAATGATCAGGTTCAATATGATTAATAATTAAATAGTCGGGATGGCGTCCATTGGGGGTATCCTTGATATTCTCTAAATAAAGGTCAATATGGGTATCCTTAACTGTATCAATGACTGCTACTTTATCATCATCAATTAGATATGAATTATAAGAAACCCCTTCTGGCAGAGGCCAAATTGCTTCAAATATTTCTGTCGTCCGATCATTTACTCCAATCCAATACAGGTCATCAGTAACTGCTGCTACTTTACTCACTAAAAATCAACTCCTTAAATTAATTTATAAGTTTTGTATTTGATTTCACTAGCTTATAGTTCTATTAAGAGAAGATAAATCCTGCATTAATGGACATTTTTTCACAAATTATCTTCTTAAACCTGAGAAATCTATCTTTATTATTCGAAAGTTTGCGCTATTTTAGCAAACTCATCCTCTAAGGCTATGAAAGCAGCTAAAACATCAGGGTCAAAATGTTCTGGCATAGTTCTGCCATCTCCTTCCGTAATTATTTTAAAAGCTCTGCGGTGGCTAAAAGCAGGCTTATAGACTCGTTTATTCACTAATGCATCATAGACATCAGCTAAAGCCATCAGCCTACCGGGAATAGGAATTTCTTCTCCTTTCAAGCCTTCAGGATAACCAGAACCATCCCATTTTTCATGGTGCGTAGCCACTATCTCTTGAGCAATCTTTAGAAAAGAATTATTACCTAAACTCTTTTCCGCCGTCTTAATTGCCTCTTTTCCATAAGTAGGATGTCTCTTAATTATATCAAACTCTTCTTCATCTAACTGACCTGCTTTATATAAAATATCATCAGGAATACCTACTTTCCCAATATCATGCAGAGGAGCAACTTTGTAGACCCAATCAATTCTTTTATCTGTTAAGTAATCAGAAAAACGGGGATTATCCTGTAAATACTCAGCTAAAAGCTTAACATACTTCTTAGTTCTAATAATATGCTTTCCTGTCTCATCATCTCTCATCTCTGCTAAAGAAGCCAAACTCTGAATTGTAACCTCTTGTGTCTCTTCTATCTTCTTAGTTCTCTCTTTAACCTTTTTCTCTAAAATCTCATTCTGATGGTTCAACGCTTCTTTAGCCTTCTTTAACTCTAAATGGTTCTTTACCCTAGCTTTAACAACTGGAATATTAAAAGGCTTGGTAATATAATCAATTGCTCCTAATTCTAACCCCTTCCGTTCATTAGTATCTTGGTCCATAGTAGTAGCAAAAATGATAGGTATCTCAGCCGTCTTAGGATCGTTCTTTAATTTCTTACAGACTTCATAACCATTCATTTTAGGCAGCATAATATCTAACAAGATTAGATCAGGGCGATTAGATGCAACTGCTTTCAAAGCCTCTTCGCCATTCAAAGCTACCATGACTTGATAATCATCTTTAAAGGCCTCTAATAGAATATCTATATTGGCTTTTTCATCTTCGACTACCATAATCGTTCGCTTAGTTTCAGTCATTACTACCAACTCCTTTTAGACGATCCTCTAAAAGCCTTAGTAGTTCCCGTGCCTCTTCAAAATCATAATCATCAATTGCTGTTGCTAATTCTGCAACTAATGCTTGCTCTTCTTGCTGCCAATCATAATTTTTTATCTGCTGAACAATATTTTTAGCCTGATTAGCCTTATAATTTTTTAATTCACTCTTTAAATCATCCAATAAATCTTTTACTTCCCCTTGGGCTATCTCTTCTCTGCTTGCACTCTCTGTACTAGTAACTAACTCTTTATTCTCTAGTTGCTTTAAAACTCTTCTTAACTCTTGGTAAAACTCTTCTAATAATTTTTCAAAATTACTGTCCTCTTTTAATGCTTTATCTAGCTCCACAGCTGCCTGATGCAGACTGGTAGCACCAATATTTCCTGTTAATCCTTTCAAAGTATGGATCAGTTCTTCTAACTCTGCCAAATTATCATTTTTAACTAGTTTTCTTACTCTTGACTCTACATTCTGGTATTTAGTATAAAAATCAGTTAAGATACTCCTATACAATTCTTGGTTATGATTAACTCTTTTTAAAGCAGATTCTAAATCAAAAGCAGTTAAATCTTCTAATTCTGCTAAAAAAGAATTATCTTGTCCATCATTATCATCCTTTAGTCGAGTACTTTCTTCTATCGGCAGCCATTTTTTAACTGTTGTAAAGAAACTGTCTAATTCTATTGGTTTAGTAATATAGTCATTCATTCCTACTCTTAAAGCTTTTTGCTTATCACTCTTCACTGCATTAGCAGTCATAGCTATAATTGGCAGTTCTTCTTCAGCTAAATCTTGGCGAATCTTAGCTGTAGCCTTATAACCGTCAATCTTAGGCATTTGAATATCCATTAAGACTAAATCAAATTCCTCTTCTTTAATATACTCTAGTGCTTCTTGACCATTATCAGCCACTCTAACTTCTGTATTAACTTTATTCAATATTTCGAGAGCTACTTGTTGATTAATTTGATTATCTTCTGCCAATAAAATTTTAATGCCCCTTAAGTCTTCAGCTGCAAAATCATCGACTGCTAAATTAGATTTATTCCTTGAATAAGCACTTAAGGTATTAATAATCGAATCACATATATGCGACCCCGTAACTGGTTTAAATAATACTTCATCGACCTTTTCTTGAGCAGTTCCTTCTAACTCTTCACCAAAAGCAGTTACTAGGATAATTTTAGGAACTTTATCTAAATTTAGCTCTTCTTTAATAATCCGGGCTGCTTCTAAACCATCTAATTCAGGCATCTTCCAGTCCATAAATATCAGATCGTACTCTTCTTCTTTTACCGTCTCAATAGCTGCTTGAGCTGCTGAAACTGCTGTGACATCAAGGTCAAAACTAGCCACTAGCTCTTTTAAGACTCTGCGATTAATCTGCCTATCCTCTACAATCAAAATCTTCTTCCCTGTTAAACCATACTTTGATAGTTCATCCCTTAGCTGCGGCTGCTCTCCTAAACCAAATTCCGCTGTAAAGGTAAAGGTACTCCCCTCTCCTACTTCACTATCTACTTTCATCTTACCTGACATCTTTTCAACTAAGCCTTGACTAATACTCAATCCTAAACCAGTCCCACCATAATTCCTGGTAGTAGAACTATCAGCTTGGGTAAACTTATTAAATAACTTCTCCTGCTCTGCTTCTGTCATACCAATTCCTGTATCTTTAACAATGAATTTCAACTTTATCTTCTCTTCCTTCGTTTCTAATGCACGCACAATCAACCTAACTTCTCCCTCTTCAGTAAACTTAATTGCATTAGTCACAAGGTTTAATAAGATCTGTCCTAAACGCAGCGGATCTCCTATTAATTCCTGGGGCACATGGTCAGTATCATAAAAGAAATCTAGCCCCTTATTATAAGCCTTCATAGCTACTTGATTAGACAGATTATTCAGTACTTCATCAAGTAAGAACTCTTTCTCTTCTAGCTCCAATTTACCAGCCTCTATTTTAGAGAAATCTAAGATATCATTAATGATACCTAGTAAAGAATCTGTTGAACTTTTGATTTTTTCTAAATAATTACGCTGTTTAGGAGATAATGGAGTATCTAAAACCAAATAAATAATCCCTTTAATGGCATTAATTGGTGTCCTGATCTCATGGCTCATATTAGCTAAAAATTCACTCTTAGCCTGATTGGCTTTTTCTGCTTCTTTTTTAGCCTCTTCTTTCTCTTTAATGGATTTAATAGTGGTAAATAGAAATATAGCTAAGATTAGAGATAATATGATAGCAGCTATACCACCAAACATCCATATCTCAGTCTTATACCTATAATAAAAAGAATTAGGCTTATTAACTATAGTACTATCTTGAGGCAAATCATTTTGCTTAATATTGAACTCTTCTAACTGCTGGTAGTCAAACATATACTTATTAGGATTATATTCTGTAGAAGAGGATATATCCTTAAAATCCCCCTTTAATATATCAATACCTAATTTAGCAGCGACCTTTCCTTGGTTGCGACCGCTAATTAATTTTCCACCTACTATCCCTTCTCCTAAGTAAAAATCCCAAACACTATAAATGGGAGAGTCTGCATAAGGAGCTAACCTATTTATCGTCTCTCGATAACTAAAAGTCTGATTTAAACGATCGCGATTAAAGGAGAGTAATAATATAGCTGTCTCTTTCTTTAGCTCCTTTACTTTCTGCTGCACTTCTAACATACTATAGTCCTGCCAATATTCAAAATTGATTTCATCTTCAAATCCAGGCAGAATCTTATCTAATTTAATCTTATTAGCTCGTCCAGTTGGAGTATCATCATTAATAATTACAATCTTATTCAAATCGTCATGTATATTTGACATCAATTGGATTGTTTCCTTAATATTAGGCTTTTCGGTAATGCCAGTTATCTCCTCTTTAGGCAACTTATCTTTATCTAAGTTATTAACTCCGCAGAAGACAACTGGAGTATCAGTAAAAATATCTCCTCTGTGAGCTAAGATAAAATCTAGTGCATTGTCATCAGAGGTAATGATTAAATCGGGAGGCGAGTTTTGATATTTTTTACTATAAATCTGCTTTAGCTCTTCTTCTACTTCTTGATACCCAAACCGCTTAGTATCCATATACTCAACATATAGTTTATAGTCGGAT
>JAWOFC010000073.1:0-5032 GCA_046482455.1 Halanaerobacter sp.
GCGTTAGAGGTTACTATAAGCTCTAATTCAATTAATTGTTGCTTGCTAAACTCTTCTCTTGACTCTTCATAGCTAACTTGAGCCTTAGATAAGGCTGCACGGATTACCTCAGGAACAGCATTTTCTATTCCTATATCATCATTATCTATAGCTTGGGCTTGAGCTAAATAAGCATCTTTACATCCTTTAATTTCATCTTTAATCTGCTTGCGAATCAAATTCCCAGCATGATCAGGATCAGTGAAAATAATCACACCTTTATTCTGCTGAGCTAACTCTATTCTGGCTAAGACTTCATCACTTAAAGAAAAACCCTGAGTCACAATCACCTCAGCATCTACAGCCCGTTTAACTGCTTCTAAATCATCTCTACCTTCAACTACAATCACTTCTTTAATCATCTAACCACCTACACTATTATATATTTTAAGCATCTTCATTGTATCTTATAATCAGTTAAAAAACAAGCACTATAGCTATGAGCTTTGAGCTATAAGCTATGAGCCAATCAAATTCAAAACCAAAAGATCAAAGATATAAAACAAAATGTTTCATAATAGAAAAATTTACTCATAGCTCACGGCTCAAGCCTCACAGTTAAATAAAAAACCACAGGCATAATGCCCATGGCTTAGCTAAATATATCTTAACCTTTAATACCCCCTAAAGTCAAACTTCCAACTAAATAACGAGATAAGATTAAGAACATAATAACGACTGGAATCATAATTACAATTGAACCAGCTGCAAAGGTAGACCATTCTGTATTAAACTGACTTGATAAATTCAATATTCCCCGCGGTAAAGTGTACATCTCCTGGTCAGTCATTAAAACCTTAGCTATCATAATCTCATTCCACGAGCTCATAAAAGAGAATAAAGTCGTTATTACAAGTCCTGGACTAGCTAACGGAAGAACTACTTTATAAAAGGCCTGAAATTGATTCAATCCATCTACTAAAGCTGCTTCTTCTAAAGTATCAGGAATGGTTTTATAATAACCCCGCATCTGCCAAATACATAAAGGCAGCACAAAAGTAGTATAGGCTAAAACCAAACCTGGATAACTATTAGTTAAATCAAGTTTTGCTAACAATAAAAACATAGGTAAGAGCAGCATTGTAGACGGAAACATCTGTACAACTAAAAAGAAGATTAATCCTGCCCTGCGTCCTGGAAACTTCTTTTTAGCAAATACATAACCTGCCGTTGCTGCTAAAGAGACACTTAATAAGACAGTAAAGAGTGATATAATCAGACTATTCTTCAGCCAAGTTAAAAATGGTTTTTCAAAAATCAAATTATAATAAGCTGATAAAGTTATTTTATCAGGGATAATCTCTAAATTAGTACTATATAAAATATCACTTGTCCGAATAGATATACTAAAAACACGTAACACAGGATAAATAGCTATAATAACTGCAATAAGCAAGATTAGATGAATTAGAGCCCGTTTAATAATTCCATCTTTTCTGACCGACATTCTACCTCCCCCTAACTTTCATTCTGTCTAATAAATAAAATACTCAAGCCCAACAAAATAAAGAAAATAACTACTGAAAATGCAGCAGCATAACCTAATCTCCAGTATCCAAAAGCTGCTTTATAGACATAAGTTACTAAGATATCTATCTTCTCCGTTAGCTTCTTAAAGGATAGCAAATAAATAACATTTAGATTATTAAATGTCATAATGATCCCTAAGATAATTGCCGGCATCATAACTGGCTTTAATAATGGTAAAGTAATATACTTAACCTGCTGCAAACTAGATGCTCCATCTATTTCTGCTACCTCATAATAATTAGAATCAATACTCTGTAACCCTCCTAAAGCAATCATCATCATAAAAGGTATACCTACCCACACATTAACAATCACAGCAGCTATAAAGCCAGTTGTAGGACTGCTTAGCCAAGCAATAGGCTCATAACTAAAATCAAGAATTTGGCTGAGATGTTCTAATAAAATATTGACTGCACCATATTTATAATTAAACATACCCTTCCAGACTAAAACAGAAATATACTGCGGAATAGCCCACGGCAAGATTAAAATCGCCCTATAAATTCCTTTGAACTTCATATTACGATTTAATAAAATTGCCAAGAAGAGACCAAAGCTAACATGACAAAAGACATTAACAACTGTCCAAATTAAAGTTCTTAATAATACTTTCCAAAATTTACTCTGTACTAAAACCTCAACAAAATTATCTAATCCAATATAATGCAGCTTACCTTGATTTAAAAACTGCCGTAAAGTACCTCCATCTAAATCAGTCAAAGCTAAATTAAAATTATAAAAGAAGGGATAAACAATTACAAAAGATACCATAATTAAAGCAGGCAGTAACATGAGATAAGAAAAACTATGACGTCTAAGAAACCTCCTAAGTGAAAAGTCTAGCAACCTCTCTTCCTCTATCTCCAACTTCATTTGATTATTCACGCAAATCCCTCCTAGTTCTATCTAATGCTCTCCATCTTCTTTTCAGCATTCTGCTGCATCTTAATTGAAGCTTCTGTGGGATCCAAATCATTAGACATAACACTCTCTAGAACAGGTCGCACTCCATCCCACACTGCTCTCATTTCTGGTACTATAGGCATTGGTTTTCCTACTTTTAACTGCTGGGCAGAACCTTTCATAATTGGATCATTCTTAATCACTGGCAACTCATAAACTTCCTTATTACTAGGCAGAGTCTTATGTCTTTTAACCATTGCTGTCTGTACTTCTTTTCCTGTCATATATTTAATAAACTTCATAATTGCAATCTGCTTCATTTTAGAACGCTCAGAAATCATTATATAACCAGAACCGCTAGTTAGAGGATGAGCATATTCTCCACTTGCTTTGAATTTAGGTAGACGAGTAACCCCTAAATCAACTTCCTCCGCCTCAACATAAGAACTAAAAGACCAGTCTCCATTAATATTATAAGCTGCTTTTCCCTCTTTAAAGAGACTATCAGCTAAATTATAGCCGCATTCTTGCGGGACAACTTTATGCTTGAACTTTAAATCATGCACAAACTGCATAGCATTCTCAGCAGCTTTATTATTTAAAGTTGGTTTATGATCTTTATCAAGCATCCAACCACCATAGCCTGTATAAAAAGGCATCCAATTAAAGGGCTCATTTAAATTATAGACTAAACCATACTGTTCAGGTGTACCATCCTGATTCTTATCTTTAGTCTTCTCTTTAGCTATAGAAATTAACTCTTCCCAAGTTTTTGGGACTCGATTAACTAAATTCTTATTATATAACAAGGTTAAGTGGTTTCCCATAGTATCTGGCACACCATAAATTTTATTATTCAAAGTCATACCTGGTAGAGCATTATCTAAATACATACTCCTCATCTCAGAACTCATAAATTTGCCTATGGGTTGAACAATTTCCATCTCAGAAAAGGGACCAATATGATCAAAAGGACTTAAAATAAGGTCTGGAGCAGAACCACTCATATAACCAGTTAAGGTGCTTTTTCTTAAGTCTTCAGGACCAAGATGTGATCTTTCAATGCTTATCTTAGGGTGTTTAGCTTCAAACTTATCAATATACTCATCTAAAGTCTCATCTACACTTGGTGGATGCTTCTCCCAAAATTGAATCTTTACTTTCTCCTTAACTTCTTTCAAATCATATGCTGCACTTGCTACACTTTTATTCTCTTCTTCACTCTCCCCACCATCTTCTGCTTTACTTTTAACCTCTTCGTTATTCTCTACTTTAGACAGGTCAATTGATTCCACATGTTTACTTAATTCCTGAACTACTCTTTGAGCTCTATCATTTGATATACAGCCCTTAGTAGCAAAGCCAAATCCAAAGGACAATAAAGAAAAAACCAAAGTAAATACTACCATCTTATTAAGATTATCCTGCATAATAGCCCTCCTTAAATTTTAATTAGCATACTGATACTGTTATAAAAAACTATTTTTTTACAATAATCCTAATAAAATGATTCTAGACTTTGTGGATAATCCCTTCTTTTATTTACTTTTTTTTGAAATTATAATTATTTTTCTCAATTAAAAAGGGCGAACTCTCAATTTGACCTCTAATTTATGGGCTAATTTTCTACACTCTTCTACATCTACTCCTGGATAATCAACTACTGAAACCTGAATATCATTAATATACTCTTTAGCATCATTAATAAAATTAAGTACAGCTGCAAATGATTCTTGACCAAACTGAGGTTGAGATACTTCCTGGTACTGTCGGGCATTAGAAGCATTTAAACTGATCGAGACTGCATCAATTAATCCTTCTAATTCTGGCAAAACATTTCTATCATAGACTAAGTTAGCTAATCCATTTGTATTAATACGCAGAGATAGATTAGAATAATTATCTTTTAAGTACTCTGCCACTTCTTTAAGTACTTCCAAGCGCATTAAAGGTTCACCAAAACCGCAAAAGACTATCTCCTCATAATCTTTAGGTCTTTCAATATCTGCAATAACTTCTTGAGCACTCGGCTCTTCATCTAACCATAGTCTATAACCGCCTAAACCATCCTTGAACTTTCGTACACAAAATTTACAGTCATTAGTGCATTGATTTGTCAAATTAATATATAATTTTGAACCTAAAGAATATGTAATTGCCATTTTGCATCACTCCTCTATAACTAATATTAAAAAAACAAGGTACCATTACAGCACCTTGTTTAAAGTCTAAGTTAAATTAAATAATTCCTCTGCATTTTCAGTTGTTATCTCTTCTACTCTTGAAACTGCTATCTCTTTTATTTCTGCCATCTTATCTGCCACTTCTTTCACATACTTAGATTCATTTCTCTTACCTCGATGCGGTTCAGGAGTTAAGTAAGGAGCATCAGTTTCTAAAACAATCTTCTCCAAGGGTAGTTTTTTAATCATCTTCCGCACTCCACTAGTACCATTAAAGGTAATAATACCACCAAAGGAGAGATAAAAATCTAAGTCAAAAACTTCTTCAGCCGTTGGCAGATCATAACCATAACAGTGCATGACCCCTTTCAAATCAG
>JAWOFC010000296.1:0-2754 GCA_046482455.1 Halanaerobacter sp.
TAAAATACATGAGAGTGTTAGAAGTATAGCAGAGGATTTAGGTTTAGAAGTTGAAGAATTTGAACACACTCGTGAAGATACGCGCTGCTGTGGATTCGGTGGTATGGTCTTATTAGGTAATGAAGACTTATCAACGGATATTATGGAAAGAAGAGCTAATCAGACTGATGAAGAGATTGTAACTTATTGTGCAGCTTGTCGTGAGTCAATGACAATGGCTGATGCCTCTGCTTATCACCTATTAGAGTTCTTATTCAGTGATGACTGGAAGAATGGTGCAAATGGACTTGATAATCCATTAAAGCAGTGGTATAAGAGATGGAAGACGAAAAGAGAAGCTAAAAAAGTATCTAAATAAATATTTAAATTATCTCAAGGGGGAAATATCTAATGAGTGAAGAGAACAAAAGTAATAATTGGATGAAAATTGTAGGATTTGTAGCAGTAATTGCGATAGTAATCTTTATAGTGAACAAGATGGGCTATATGAAGTACTTTAAGAGTCCAGAACTTTTAAAGCAAGCAATTGATGGTTTAGGAGTTTGGGGTCCTGTAGTATTTATTGGAATGTGGATTGCTTCTGCAGTCTTCTTATTACCTGGGGGAGCATTAGGCTTAGTTGGTGGATTGTTGTTTGGACCGTGGTTGGGAACAACTTATACGATCTTTGGTGCTACTATTGGTGCAGCTGCTGCTTTTCTAGCTGGAAAGTATGTAGCCCGTGATATGGTTAAGAATATGGTTGCAAACAATCCTAAATTACAGAAGATTGATAAGGGAGTAGAAGAAGAGGGCTGGCGTTTTCTAATGTTGACTCGTTTAGTACCTGTCTTCCCTTATAATGTGCAGAATTATGTATATGCCTTAACTGCTGTTGATTTATTGACGTATACATGGACTACTTTTGTCTTTATGCTGCCTGGATCTTTAGCATTCTCTTTTGCAGGTGGAGCAATTACTTCTGGTGGTAGTCCGGTTAAGATCATTGCTTATCTAGCTGTGGCAGGAGTTGTGCTATTTGGAATTTCTCTAATTCCAAAGTATTTACAGAAGAATAAGGATAGCGATGTTTTAGAGGATGAAATATAAAAACTAATTTAATAAATATAGAATAGGCCGATTTTTCGGTCTATTTTATATTTATATTTTAAAAATTTAGTATTATTGTGTATAATTATGTTGGGTTGTAAGTTGAGTTCAAATAAGAACGGAGGGTTGCAAAATGATGAATAAGAAGAGTGTTACTTTAATATTAACTTTAACCTTAGTCCTATCATTATCTTTGTCTGTTAATGCATGGTGGATTTTTGGTGATGATAAGGCAGAGACAGAGAATCTATTAGAGCAGGATTGGTCACAGATAGAACAAAAGGCAGAAGGCAGTAAAGTTAATTTTTATATGTGGGGTGGAGATCGCACAATTAATAATTGGGTTGATACTTATGTTGCACCAGAGTTAAAAAAGAAGTATAATATTGAATTGAATCGTGTACCAATGGGTCCTGATGATTACTTAAATAAACTATTAGGAGAGAAGCAGGTAGGCAAGAAAGAGGGCAGTATTGACCTTTTATGGATTAATGGGGAGAACTTTAAGACTGCTATGGAAAAAGATCTCTTATGGGGACCTTTTGTAGATAAGCTGCCTAATTATGAGAAGTATCTTGCTACTGATGCTGATAAGAATACTACTGACTTTGGAGAGCCAACAAAAGGCTATGAGGCTCCTTATAGTCGAGCTCAGTTTGTTTTTATTTATGATAAGGCAAAATTAGATAAAGCACCAGAGACTTATGAAGAGCTAATAGCTTGGATTAAAGATAATCCAGGGAAATTTACTTATCCTGCCCCGCCGGATTTTACAGGAAGTGCTTTTGTGCGTCATATAATCTATCAAGAGACAGGCGGTTATGAGCAGTATTATGATATGAGTGAAGAAGAGGTTAGAGAAACAATCCAACCAGCAATGGAAAAGTTAGCTGAATTAGAGCCTTATTTATGGCGTGAAGGTGAAACTTACCCAGCTACAATTGCTCAATTAGATAATATGTTTGCCGATGGTGAAGTTGCGATGAGTATGGGTTATGATCCAAGTAAGGCAACCTCTAAGATCCATAATGGAAATTATCCTGAGACAGCAAGATCTTTTGTTTTAGAGGAAGGAACGATTTCTAATACTAATTTCCTTGCAATTCCATTTAATGCAGCTCATAAGCCAGCAGCACTAGTTGCAGCTAACTTTTTAGAGGGCTTTGAGGCTCAGCATTCGAAGTATAAGCCGGAAAATTGGGGTGCTCTACCGGTCTTTGATTATGATAAGTTAGAGCAAGAAGAAAAAGATAAGCTTGATAATTTAGATTTAGGAAAAGCAACTTTATCCCAAGAAGAGCTAGATGAGCATAGTGTCCCTGAACTACCAGCAGATTTAGTGCCCATCATTGAAGAAGAATGGAAAGAAGTAGTGGGGCAGTAATAGCTATCAGCTATCAGCTCTCTGCCTTCAGCTTAAAAGCAAAAGCAGTAAAAGCAAAAGGAAAAACAGTGATGAGTAATCAGTGAAGAGAGAAAGAAGAATAAGAAAAACAAGTAATGAGTAATTAGTGAACAGTAAAGAGGACAAGCAGAACAAGAAAAAGCAGTGATGAGTAATCAGTAGAAAGTAAAGAGAAAGAGCAGAACAAGTGATGAGTAGAAAGTAAAGAGAACAAGCAGAACAAGTAATGAGTAATTAGTGATCAGTAATGAGTAAAAAGC
>JAWOFC010000140.1:0-5497 GCA_046482455.1 Halanaerobacter sp.
GAGTGATCTGGCAGTCATTATTGAACTCTAATAATAGACTTTCTTCTTGCTGTTGTACTGTGACCTCATCTGGTAGTGTAATATGGCTGAAATCAATAATAATCATTTCGGGATTAGTGGTAATTTTATAATAATCTTTATAACCGACTAAAGACTTAAAGATTCTTTTGACTAACTGTTCATCGGTGATATTATCTAGTGCTTCTTGTAGTCCTTCTAAAGAATTAATTTCACTCTCAGTATCGAGTTTAGTCTTTAGTTCTTGATAGGAGATCTTTTTTAGATAGTTTAGTTTCTCTTTGATGATTAAGTTAACATCTTGGGGATGGTTATCCTCATATAAGGTTATTCTGATGTCAGGATTCTTCTCTGGATTGCGTTCATCCCTATTGAATCTATCTATGATAATCTTATTTAGGTCAGCGATGACGACTTTACTTTCTAGCCAGCTGATAATCTTGTGGGCCAATGAATTCTTTTCTAGTTTTATTAGTTTAGGTAATTTATCAAATTCCTGCTGTTCTTTTTGCTGTTTTATTTTAGTTCGTTTAGTCAGTTGTAGAATAAAATCTCTGTCCTGTTGATTAGGTAGACTATTAATTTTTTTACATAAGGCATAATTTAGTAATCTAGGATTCTCTCTATCATAATCCTGAACCTCGGCAAAGTATTTTTGGGCTTTGTCAGATAATAGGAACTTATCATCCTGCTCTTTAGAGATCAAATCTGGGTCGCCTTGTAATTGATTAATATATAATTCAGCTTTTTTAGGGTGTAGGGCAAAAGAATTTGCTAATTCTTGGATACTAAAAGATTGACTCATAAATCAAGCCTCCTTATCTACAATTCATTACATTCTTGATAAATAATTTAATTCCTTCTTTTAAAAATAACGTTCTTAAAGCAGGATATACCATATAGTTTATAATATATAGCAGAAAAATACAACATAATTGGGTCTGAAAGGGTGATTAAAATTAATTTTATAGAGTTATCTAAGCAGATTATTATGATTTTTAAGCAGACTGCTCCAATTTTTAACCAAACATTAATCTTATTCTTCTTATTGATGATTGGCTTTATTATTCGTAGATTAGAGATTGTGGACCGCCATTTGAATGATAATTTAACTAATTTGATTATATATGTAACTTTACCTGCTCTAATCATTAATTCTATGGATTATGAGTTCAGTTTAGAACGTTTAAATCAATTAGGGGTTGTTTTAGTCGGTTCTGTCTTTATCTTTTTTATTATGATTGCTGTTTCGTGGCTGGTTAGTTCGCGGCTAACTCAAGAGGGCAAAGAGAGGTCTATCTATCGTTTTATCTTAATTTTTGCTAATGTTGGATTTATGGGTTATCCAGTAGTCGAAGTCATTTTTGGTCAGCAGGGCGTCTTTTTAGCCACAGTCTATAATTTAGTCTTCAATCTTTTCATATGGACTCTAGGCGTCTTAATTATGTGTAACAGTCAAGAGGGGGAGAAAGCTAAGATAGATTTAAGCCATTTAGTTAATCCGGGTATTATCTCTATTGGTATTGGTTTTTTAATCTTTTTATTCTCCCTTGAACTTCCCTCGTCTATAAGTCATACTCTGCATCTGCTTGGTGAGACGACAACACCGCTGGCAATGATTGTTGTCGGCAATATTTTGGCCCAGGTTAAGATTAGGGAGATCTTTTCTAATCTGAAGTTATGGTTGGTGACGGGGGTGAGATTAGTTCTACTGCCTTTACTTGTATTGGCGATCTTGCAAGGTGTAACTCTTCTAATACCTGGTTTTAGTTTTTCTCCGCTTCTGTTAGGGGTCTTAGTAGTGCTCACAGGTATGCCGGCGGTTGCTAATACAGCTATTTTTGCCCAGAAGTTCGGCAGTGACGAAGCCCTGGCTTCAGAAGGGGTATTCTTAACAACTCTGCTATCTCTAGTCACGATTCCTTTGATCGTCTATTTGACTCAACTTTAAATTGAAAGGAGTGACAGAATGGAAGAGGATAAATTAGGTTATTTATATATCATATTAGCGATGTTTACGTGGGGGAGTATTGGCTTAATAGTTCGTTTAATTGTCCTGTCCCCACAGTTAATTGTCTTTTATCGGGTCTTATTTGCTTTTACATTCTTACTTTTATTAGTCTTACAAGACCAAGAGCTTAACTTAAATAACCTCTTTAAAAAGAAATTATTATTGATAGCTACCGGGACAGCCTTAACAATCAATTGGATCTTCTTCTTTAAAGCAATTAAGACGACAACAATTGCAAATGCTACATTAGCCTATTATACAGCGCCTATCTTGGCAACTATTTTATCAGTTATCTTTTTAAAGGAGAAGTTAACTAAAGATAATCTCTTCGCCTTACTCTTAAGCTTTGTAGGGATAATTATCATTTCCGATATTAATAATCTGTCTCTAAGTGGTTTAGAAGGGATTGGCTATGGACTACTATCTGCTTTCTTCTATGCCTCATTTATGGTCTTAAACAAATTTTTGGCTAATCTCTCTGCCCGAGTATTAACTTTGGGCCAAACAGGAATTGCTGTCTTAATCTTGCTGCCTTTAGTCTACAATGGGACTCAGCCGAGCGGAATCGAAACGTGGCTATTGCTGCTTGTCTTAGGAATCATACATACTGCTGGAGCTTTGGTCTTATACGTTAAAGGTCTGAGCCTAAGTAAGGTACAGGATGTAGGGGTTTTGAGCTATCTAGATCCAATTAGTGCTATTATACTAGCAGCTCTCTTTTTAAATGAGATACCTTCTTTGCTTACTATTGTAGGCGGGGGTCTGATCTTGATCGGCTGCTATTTGGTCTGGAGGGAGTGATTAAAAGCTTAAACAAGAGAAAAAACAACTTGTTAATGATGTAAAAAAGTAACAATAAGTTTAGTAATTAAAGTCGTAATAATTGTGCATTTTAATATATAAGGGAGAGTGATATTGAAATGCAAATTAGAAATCTAATGACAGATCAAGTAACTACAGTTGATTCTAATTCTACTGTAGTTGATGCTGCTAAGGTGATGCGTGATCTAAATGTGGGTGTTGTTCCAGTCTGTGAAGGGCAACAGCCGGTGGGGATGATTACAGACCGTGATATTACAATACGTAACGTTGCTGAAAATAAGGACTTTAATACTCCTGTGAATCAGGTGATGTCTCAAGATCCAGTCTATGGATCTCCTGAGATGAGTGTAGAAGAAGCAGCACAGTTAATGGGGGACAGACAGATTAGACGACTACCTATTGTAGAGAATAATAATATTATAGGTATTGTCTCTTTAGGTGATTTAGCTGTTGCTGACCAGACTGATATTGAAGCTGGAGAAGCCTTATCAACAATCTCGAAACCGAGCCAGCCGCAAGGATAGTAATCAGCTATCAGCATCAGCTGTCAGCTAAAAGATTGAAGTCAAAACCCGAAGAATTAGCGGATCCAATAATCTTAAAGTGGAGAGTCTGATCCGTAAAGTCAGAAAGTGAAGGTTAAAGATAATATAATATTAAAGGGCTTGCCGCTGTTGGCAAGCCCTTTCGTATGCAGTGAGTTCTCTAATTTTTAGCAAGTGAAAATTATCCGTACACCTCAATTTTTAGCCTATTAAGTGCGTGATTTATTCTTTATCAACGATTGTCATATGGTCATACGGAATACCAATTCCTTCTTCATCGAATCTATCTTTAATCTTGCGTTTCATAACTCTTTCCATCATCCACATCTCTCTTGCTTCCACCATTGCTACAACGCGAATATTAACACTAGAAGCAGCTAAATCCTGGACGCCGAGGATCTTTGGCCCTTCATTAATAATATCAGAATACTCTTCTGCAATCTCTGCTGAGAGATCTTCTAAGACATCAACTGCTTCTTGGATATCCTGTTCATATTCAATAGCAGCATCGACTGCTACCCGCTTGAAATCAACAGTTAAATTAGTCACTTGTCCTATGTTCCCATTAGGAATAATATGTGTATCGCCATTTAAGCTCTTTAATGTAGTCGTTCTCAGTCCTACTGAATCAACAAAGCCTTCTACATCAGAGATCTCGACATAGTCGTTGACTCCAAATTGATTCTCAAATAAGATAAAGAAGCCATTAATTACATCCTCGACTAATTTTTGTGCTCCAAACCCAATTGCTAGTCCAAATACTCCTGCACCAGCTAGGATAGAGGAGATAGGAATACCTAATACTTGTAGAGCCATAGTGATTATAATAAAGTAGAATAAGTACCTAAGAGCACTCTTTAAGATTGTCTTAAGAGTTTGGTTGCGCTGAATAGTCTGTCTGTCGTGCTCCTCTTTTTCATCAAAGAGGTTATCAATTAAATAATTAATAAAGTTGAATAATAATTTAGCAGTGATAAAGACGCCGAGCAATTGTAAAGCAATAATCCCAATCGATTTTAACATATCAGCAGTAATAAATTGATTATTGCCTAATAAAGAATTAAGCTTGTCCATGTTGATCTCTCCCTTAAATTTACTTAGTGCTCTCAGCTAAGTTTAGAGCTGTTATTACAATGCTTCATGGATAACTAAATTTCTTAAACTCCCAAATTAATTGACAATTGAGAATGTAGAATTGACAATTAAAATTCAAGACCATACAATCAAAAGAGTAGAAGCATCATAATCCTACACTAAATACTCTAGTTTCTAATATCTTTCCTTAGCTGAAAGTACTCTTTCTTCATCTCTTTTAATTCTTGATAAATATAAGTAATCCTTCTTATGGATTTTGATTTTAACAGAAAAAGCTGTGAATATCAAAAGAATTTAAATCTTAAGAATCTGTTTTGAATGAATACTTTTATTTTGACTAGGAAAGAATAATTGTGAGCTTAAGAAGGGATGGTTTTGAATGAAAGTAGAAGTGATCAAGGATGACTGTATCAGCTGTGAATTATGTGTTAATAATGTACCAGAAGTCTTCTCTTGGGATGATGAGGACAAGGCAGAAGCCATTGCTGAAGAGGTAGCTAGTGATTTGGAGGATAGCGTTAAGGATGCCATCACTAGCTGCCCCACTGATGCAATTGAAGAAGTTTAATGAGCTTAGCGGTTCTTAACGGAACCGCTTTCTTAATTAGGCAGGAATTATTTTAACTAGATGGAATTAAAATAATAAGAGTGTAAAATTGGTGAGAGGTGAAAGTATGGAATTAGAGACAGAAATAAAAGAATATGCAGCAGAGATTGGTCTAGATGAAATTAAGATTACAGATGCTGATGATTTAGTAGAGGTAAGAGACTTTTTAGAAGAGAGAAAAAAGAAGGGCCAATTATCTAAGTTCCTCAAGGATGATTTAGAGCTAATTACAAGTCCTAGCCAAGTTATGCCGGAAGCTAAGTCGGTGCTTGTGGTAGCTATATCTTATTATCATGAAAGTGATGAGCGAAGAGAGGGCTTAAGAGGGGAACTTGCCCAGTTTGCTCACGGAGAAGACTATCATCAGGTATTAGGAGCTAAATTAGAGCAGTTGGCTGA
>JAWOFC010000038.1:0-5128 GCA_046482455.1 Halanaerobacter sp.
CAACCTTTAACTTAGTTCCTACTCCATCTGTGCCTGAAACAAACACAGGCTCTTCATAATCACTTAAATCCGGAGCAAATAAGGCACCAAAACCACCTAAACCAGTTAATACTTCATCTGTAAAAGTGGATTCTACATCTTCTTTGACCTTATCAACAGTCTCTTCTCCTGCCTCAATATCTACTCCTGCATCTTTATAAGTTAATCCCACATTTTTCACCACCCAAACATTAATTTATAATTTTTCGTTATTCAAAGCTATACTTCCCTGTTCCTTTAGCAATTGGATAGTCCCCATCAAAACAGGCTGTACAGAATCCGCAGTCTGCATCTAAAGACTGTAATAATCCCTCAATACTTAGATAGGTTAAAGAATCAGCTCCAATATGATTACAGATCCCATCAAGGTCATGCTGCGCTGCTATTAACTCTTTGCGCCGTGATGTATCCATCCCATAATAACAAGAATATCGTACTGGAGGCGATGAAATAGCGATATGGACCTCTTCTGCCCCTGCTTCTCTCACCATTCTAATAATCTGTTTACTAGTTGTACCCCGTACAATAGAGTCATCAACCAAGACAACCTTCTTGCCACCAATAATATCTTCAATCGGATTTAACTTAATCCGCACTTTTAAATCCCTAATCTCTTGGCTAGGCTGAATGAAGGTTCGTCCTACATAACGATTTCTTAAGATTCCTTTCTGATAAGGAATGCCTGATTCTTCTGCTAAACCTAGGGCTGCTGTAATTCCTGAACTAGGCACCGGGACTACTATATCAGCTTCAACATCCATCTCCTTAGCTAGCTGCCTTCCCATCTGCTTACGGGCCAAATGAACATTTTGCTCTGCAATTACACTATCAGGACGAGAAAAATAGATATACTCAAAAACACAGAATTTAGATGGTTTTCTTTCAGTAAAGAAAGTACTATTAACCCCATCATCATCAATCACAATCAGTTCTCCAGGCTTGACATCTCTAATATGCTCTGCTCCAATAATATCAAAGGCACAAGTCTCTGAAGATACTACATAATCATCGCCTAACTTTCCTAATGATAAAGGTCTAAAGCCTTGTGGATCGCGAGCAGCCATAAGACAGTCTTCAGTCATAGCTACTATACTAAAAGCTCCTGTAATCTGTTGAAAACTATGCTTTAAAGCTTCAGTAATATCATCCTTAAAAGATCTAGCTACTAAATGAGCTAGCACTTCTGTATCAAGAGTCGAATGAAAGATAGAGCCTTGGGATTCAAGATTCTTTCTCATTTCAGCTCCATCAACTAAATTACCATTATGAGCAATTGCTAAATCACCTTTAATAGAGTTAGTCAATAATGGCTGCGCGTTAGCCATCATACTAGAGCCAGTAGTTGAATATCTCACATGTCCCACTGCAGATTGACCCTTTAAGGCATCCAATTTATCCTCATCAAAGATGCTAGTCACTAGCCCCATATCTTTATACAGATTAAATTCGCCGTGATTATTAACACAGATCCCTGCACTCTCTTGGCCCCGATGCTGTAAAGCATGGAGACCTAAATAAGTTAAATTGGCTACATCAGTACTATTATTAGAAGAATAGATACCAAAGACACCACATTCTTCTTCCATTTTATCCTTCTCAACTTCTATTTGTTGAGGATTCTTAGCCATACTATTTTCATCTCCTTTAGATTCTAGTCACAATTAGTTTAATTATTCTGTTAGCCGTTTAATAATCTCTTGATAGGCTCCTTCTACTTCTCCTAAATCTCTACGGAATCTATCTTTATCAAGCTTTTTAGCTGTATCACTATCCCAAAAGCGGCAAGTATCTGGTGAAATTTCATCGCCTAAATATATTTCCCCATCGACACCTACTCCAAATTCAAGTTTGAAATCGACTAGATCAATACCTTTGTCGGCTAAAAAGTCAACTAAGATATCATTAATCTCAAAGGCTAAATCACTAATTTGGTCCAACTCTTCTTCAGTTGCCAACTCTTCTGCAAAAATGTGATAGCGATTAATCATTGGATCGCCTAAGTCATCATCTTTATAATAAAATTCCAAGACAGGCTGTGATAGTTCTGTACCCTCTTCTAAACCTATTCTTTCAGCTAAACTACCTGCAGCAATATTTCTCATTACCACCTCAACTAAGATAATATCTAACTTCTTAACTAAAATATCCGTCTTATTTAGTTGTTTAATAAAGTGCGTTGGAATTCCTTCCTCCTCTAATAATTCAAAGAAGATCGTTGAAATTTGAGCATTCATCTCTCCTTTATCTCTAATTTGGCCCTTCTTCTGTCCATCAAAAGCCGTTGCATCGTCTTTATATTCCACTACTAACTTATCTTCATCTTTAGTACTATACACTTTCTTAGCCTTACCCTCATAAATCATTTCTTGCTTTTCCATTTTAATCTGCCTCCTTTATATTATACCATAAATAAGTTTTATAATTAAAAAATAATAAGTTTAAGATTAAGCTTAAGGCTAAGCAACCCCTAAAGAGCACTGTTTTATTGGTTTTATTTTACTTAAGCTTAGACTAAGACTTAACCTTAATATTGATTATTCTAAGTCTATCTCTAGTTCGTTAGCATACTTCTCTACCACTTTTTCAGTTTTTTCCCTACGGGTTTTGCCAAACCCTCCGTGATTTGATATTCTGTTGATTATCCTAAGTCTATTTCTAATTCGTTAGCATACTTCTCTACCACAGATTCAGTCTTTTCCACCGCAATTCCAATATACTTCTCAGGATTAGTCAATAACTCCTTCTGCTTAGCATTAAACTTCTCAACATAAGGCTCTAATTCCTCTTTTTCTAGGGCCAACTCACGCAGAGTGCTATCTTTCTCCTCAGCTTCTAAAGTTAATTTTCTAACTGCCTCATGAGCATCAGGATGTCCATAGGATGCTAATAAGATATATAATGGTTCAGCAACTATCATTTCTTTATTTTGATCAAAATTCTTCTTTATATTCTGATGATCGACAACTAATTTTTCACCAGTTCTAATTAAACGATTCACAGATGATAAGAGACCAACGATTAATTCAGGAATGAATCTACTCGAAGCGGAATTGGTTAAATCACGTTGGTGTTCAGAAATTTGATCTTGATAGAGAGTCATCATGCGGGGCATAAATTCTTTCCACATACTCTTTACATTCTCATAATTAATTGGATTCCTTTTATGGGGCATAGTTGAAGAGCCAACTTGGTCTTCACCAAAATATTCACCTACTTCTGCAATTTCAGAGCGCTGTAAGTTCCTCATATCATCACTAAAATTAGCTATAACTCCAAAAGCAGAGACTAAAGAATGAACAAAATCAGTCATAGACTCCGGCTCAACAATCTGTGTTGAATGACTACCTGCTTCTAAACCTAATTCAGCTAAGACATCATTTTCAAAGGATTCAGGGTCAGAGAAGAATAGATGGCTTGCATTATAAGCTCCTACAGCTCCTGAAATCTTTCCTCTTAACTGCTGACTCTTTCTTTCTATCTCAGCAATTCTATTTCCTAAACGGCTTACATACTCTGCAATACTAAATCCAAAAGTAACTGGTACAGCATGCTGACCATGAGTTCTACCCACCTGTACAGTCTCTTTTTCCCTTAAAGCAATCTCCATTAATAACTTTTCTAACTCTTTAAGCGTTGGTAATATCAATTCATCAGCTGCCTTTTTGTAACGTAGGGAATTAGCAGTATCCACAATATCAAACGAGGTAGTAGTAAAATGAATAAAAGATTTTGCTTCATCACTAACTTTATCTTGAATACAATTAACTAAAGCGCGAATATTATGTTTAGTCTTCTTCTCCTCTTTATATACTTCTTCTGTACTTAACTTTTCAATTGCTGCTTCTACTTCTCTAACCACCTTAGTAGAACAGATATCCCTTTTAGCTAAAGCTTTAACTAAGGCTAATTCTACTTCAGCCTGGTACTTGACTTTAGACTCTTCAGATAAATAAGTAGAATAGTCATTAAATTCATCACGGCGTGAATAACGATGGTCTAAAGGACTAATATTCTTAAAGATATTTCTTTCCATTGAAATTGCTCCTCCTCAATTTTATAAAAATTACTCCCTTTAAAAAGAAAAAACCTAAATAAACTCCCCGTACATAAGAAGCTTATTTAGGCATACTCTTCCCCAGCTTCTCATGTAGTTAGAGAGTTTAAGGCTCTCTAGTAGAGACATGCAAACCATATCTTTGCACTTATACAATGAGAAATGTTCGTATATATTACAACTTTCAAATCTATAATAACAGCTTAACAGAAAATATGCAAGAATAAACGAATAATATTTTTTTACTATTTTATTTCATTCGTTATTCTTGTTCTGCTAAATATTCTTTATAACCTAAGTCCTCGACTTCTTGAGCTGTCTCTCGAACCTGCTCAGCCAATTCTGATTTATACTCCTTCATCTCTTCTCTCAGCTCAGCATCAGCCACCCCTAAAATTTGAATAGCTAATAAAGCAGCATTCTTAGCAGCATTAATCCCAACTGTAGCTACAGGGGCTCCACCAGGCATTTGCACAATTGAGTATAAAGAGTCTACACCACTTAACTTAGAAGTCTTAATCGGAACTCCAATCACAGGCAAGGCAACCTCTGCTGCAGTCATCCCCGGCAGATGGGCTGCTCCTCCAGCACCAGCAATAATCACATCAATTCCTTTCTCTTCAGCCTGCTCAGCATAATGCGCTACGCGTTTAGGAGTCCGGTGCGCTGAAACTACTGTTAGTTCATAAGAAATCTCAAAATCATCTAAAACTTTTGCAGCCTCTTGCATAACAGGTAGATCAGAATCACTACCCATTATAATACCTACTTTAATGGACATAAAATCACTCCCTTGAAATATTATAATGCTCTTTACTGCCTTTCTCACGCCTCATGTCTCACAGCCCACAGCTATTCTTCTCATTACTCTTTTTCTCTTCCTCCGAGTTTTCTAAAATACAGAAAACTCTCCGTGTAATCCCCTTCGCTCTACTTATAGCTTATTAACTGCGTAATCTATATACAGCTTTTATGCTTATTGCCTACTTGCTACTCTTCACTCTTTACTGTTCTTTTCTCATTACTTTTTACTTT
>JAWOFC010000203.1:0-8135 GCA_046482455.1 Halanaerobacter sp.
TTTAGACCCTTCTAATAATGCCGCTTGCTTTCGCGCTGTTTCACTTTCTTCTTTAGCTTTTTCTGTATCTGACTTTTTATTTTTGGGAAAGACTATTCTTTCTTGGGGATAGATCCATAAGAAACTATCCCTAATACGTTCTTCTTCTCTTAAAAACTTATTTTCAGCTAATGAAAGAACTTCACCTTTAGTTCCTTCTTCTCTTTCATCTCTCTCAATTATTTTCCCAGCTGCTAAATAATAAGGTGCTTCTTCTTCAATCCATAAACCATAATCTCCTTCTTCAAAACCTAGAATTGATAAAGTTTCACTTCTATTTATTTTCATCTTATAGTCAGCTCCTTCAATTAAAGTTTTCTCAAAATGAAAGTAATACTATTACTTTTTTAACTGCTTTATTCTTTAAATTACTCTTTTCGCTTGAATAGATTGATCTTTAACATTATAGATATTTTACCATTATTATGTAATTCTTTCAACTATAGTAATTAACCAAAAATAAAAAGAGCTTAATTGAAGTCAACTCCAACTAAGCTCTTAAAAACGAATAATATTAATTTTTCCTCTTAGACTTATGCCCAACAGTTTAAAGAAGAATATCTTAGATAATTCCAAAAAAATAAGCCCTGATTAAATCCAAGGCTTAGTTGAATCTAACTACTAATATCGAGTTCCAAACATTTTCTCTTAAAAACATCAATATCTTCTAAACGCTCTTCAATAATATTTCTAATAATCTCTAACTTAATTTCTTGATAATTATGTACTGCAATATTTCTAAATCCAACCATTCCCCCAAGATTATTTTTCAGACCTTCCGAAATAATATCATCTTCTGCAAGTAACTCAAAAGCTTCTCTACTTTCTTGCGGTACACCTAATTTCTTGGTTGATACAATATGCATAGCCAAATCTATAGCTGCTTCACAGGCTCGTTGAATATTCAAAATTATAGAGTCCTGTTTAGTATAATTTTTTAGATGTTCAGGATTATCTTGGTATTCCTCATGAACTCGCTTAATACATCTTTCAATTATACTAGCTTTATTTAAAACAACATCATCCATAGATATCACCTTCTTTCTTTATTCTATCTAAAATTGGAGCCCGCTCTTCATTTAATAAAGCATACTCTTTTAAAGTTCTCATTTTAAACTCATCTTCTAGATTCTTATTTTGAGCCAAAATAACTTCTCCCTTACCCACAATTTGAGCTTTAAAAACAGTCGAAGCCTCTTTTAAATTTACTAAATCTACATCTCGACCAAAAAGTGATGCTAACTCTTGAGCAATTTGATAGACTTGATAAAAATCTATTTCAGTATCAGCTAAAAAAGCTATATCTAAATCACTATCTTCTCTGAAATTACCAGTACTTGCAGACCCAAAAACGAAAATTAAATCAGGGGCTAATTTATCAATTAAAAAATCTTTGATTTTATCAATAGTTTTGTCATCTAAATTCATAATTACTCCCCCTTTCAAGCAAGGTCAAAATAATTATTTTTCGTAACTTAGCAAAATTATTAACACCATAAGGTATTTCAGGCATTTAATTTACCTTCTCATCATCTTTATTATAACACAGATTTTATTCCTTACGAAAACTTTCCTAACATATAGGGTTACTGTTAGTTGTTCTAAACCCTCTAACTGCTGTAACTCCCTAACTAGATTTTCTTTCTTAGCTTAGTATAAATTAGCTGTCGGTTCATCTAAAAAAAATGACATTAACAAGACTACCGCTTCAGATTAGTTAACCCCGGATAGCTAGAAAGCAACTAGCTTGGTCCGGGGTTTTATAAGCTATGGTCTTCGATTTAATTCGATTATATCTCAAACTTTTCTGCGATCATCTGTAAGTTTTGAGCCATTTCAGTCAATTCCTGAGAAGACTGAGCTATTTTGCTTGACATTTCTTCTATATCAGTGGCAGCTCGATCTATCTCTTGACTGCTTTCAGCCAGATTTTGAGTCGCATTAGCTGTCTGTTCTATCTTCTCTGCCGTCTGGTGGCTAGTTTTTTGGATCTCATGGACTAATTCTTTAGTCTGATTGGTCTTCTCTACTCCAGTAGCTACATTAGACTCGACTTTAGCAATTGATTCTAGACTATCATCAGTTTGATTTCTCGTAGCCCCGATTAGACTAGCTACTTTTTCAGTCGCTTGATTAGTTTCTTCCGCTAATTCTCTTATTTCCTCCGCCACAACAGCAAACCCTTGCCCTGATTCCTGTTGATTAGAACCGGCTCGAGCTGCTTCTATAGCTGCATTTAAAGCTAATAGATTAATCTGTTCAGCTATATTATTAATCATTCCACTTATCTCATCTATTTCATCAGTTGTAGAATCCAATTGGTCTAGGGAATTACGAGTTTCAGCAACCGACTCCTTGATCTGTTCCATACTATCTAAGCTACTGCCAATACTCTCTCGACCTACTTCTGTCTTCGAACTTGATTCCTGGGCAAAAGCAGTAACCTCTTTAGCACTAGTAGAGATCTGCTGAATAGTAGCTGACATACTTGAAATCAATTCTTCCGTACTTTTTATAGTCGCTGTACCTTCCTCCGCCGAAGCCGATAACTGTTGGCTATGGGCCGATAGGTCGGCGATAAAGCTCTTTATTTCTCGGATCATCTCTTGCATACTACTATTAATCTGATTGAAACCTCGGGCCAAATCTCCCAATTCATCGCTGCGAGCTGTATATTCCTCCGGCACTGAATGAGAAAAATCACCATCGGCCATCAACTTAGCATAATCAGTCACTTTATTCAACGAAGCAGATAACCTATCCCCGAAAAAGTAACTAATGCCCCCCGCAAATAGACCACCGAGAAGACAGAGCCCTAATAAAAAGAAACTCAACTGATTCATCTGAGCTAACAGCTCATTTTCTGGCACAGTAACACCTAAAATCCAACCATTCGATAGCCGTGAATAACCCATGACTCTAGCTTCAGAGTCTAAAGTATAATCTACAATCCCGGTATCTTCAGTTTCCATAGTCTCAATTCCAGCTGCTAAACCCTCCGATTCGAATTCATCTAAATTCTGTTCTTGGTCATACCGAGGGTGAGATAAAAAATCATAATCATTATTTAACAAAAAAGCGTAACCGCTATCATAAATTCCTACCTCTTCAATCGGTTGGCTGATCTCCGAAAAGGGAATATCCAACCCTACTACCCCAAGCAAGACTCCATCTTTAACTATAGCTTTAGTATAAGAGATGATAATCGTATCGCCTGTCCAGCTCTCATAGGGATCACTCCAGACCGGTTTTTCTTGCTCTATGGGCTCATAATACCAAGCCATATCTTCTGATTCAGGATCAAAAGCGTCAATCGAAGTCTCCTCTTGGCGTTCATAATCTTCATCTCCTTCCGATTTAACATACCAGACATCATGAGCTTGATCGAGTAGATTTGGATTAAAATAAAAATGAGCTCCTTCCACCCCATCCATCTGCGCTGTCCTCTTTATCAGTCGATCAATAGTAGTCTCTTTATACTCAACCAGGTAATCCTCATCTGTTTCCAATTTTGTCTCATCAGCAGTATTATAAATAGTAGAACTTACATACTCAGCTTTAGCCGTTATACCCTCTAGACGCTCTTCAATCCGATTGGAATTACTCTGTGATATGTAAGATAATTTGTCTTCGGCTTCTTGTTGTAAGATGTTACTACTCCGCCAAATACTAACCCCACCGATTACTACTGCTAATCCTAAAGTCGAAATTAAAATTATCCCAATAATTTTCTGTTTAATTTTCATATTAAGCTCCTCCTATATTTTGAGGGTAGTCTCTTTTACTAAGTCAAAACTAATTCTTTTAAGCTTAAATCCACTGTTGATAAATCTGGTCGAACTTCTGATCTAATCTTATAAAACTAGCATGAACCTCTGGATCAAAGTGACTAGGTTCTACCCTGCCGTCTCCTTCAACAATAATTTGATAGGTCTTTTCATGACTAAAAGCGGGCTTATAAGGTCTAGGACTCCGTAAAGCATCATAGATATCAGTTAATTTAACAATTCTAGCCGCAAGTGGGATCTCCTCACCTTGTTTTTGATGCGGATAACCCGAACCATCAAAACACTCGTGATGATTCAGAGCAATCTTAGCTGCCATATCCAAATAATCTGAATCTCCAATTATCTCTGCCCCATAAACTGTATGCTCCTGAATTGTAGCAAACTCTTCATCGGTTAAATCATCGGTTTTATTTAGTATTCTATTCGGCACATGGATCTTACCGACATCATGCATTTGAGCAGAAGTATAGATCTTATTAACAAAGTCTTGACTAAGACCCAAATCCTCAGCAATCAACTTTGAATATTCATTAACCCGTCTAATATGATTACCGGTAGTCTTATCATCAGCTTCGGCTGCTCGGGCCAAAGCATCAGTGGTATAGCTAAAAGCATCATTCAGCTTTTCATTCTGCTCAGCTAACTCCTCCCTTAAGGATGTTTCAGCTTGCATCCTTTTATTTAACTTTTCGACCATCGAATTAATATTATGAGCCAAGTTACCCAGTTCATCTTCTCGCTCTAACTCTAAGTTACTATCTATTTGACCAGAGATGACTCTTTGGGAGAATTCCTTGATCTTATTAATCGGGTCGACTACCAGCCGTGAGATAACAAATGTAGATAGAACTGCTAATAATAAACCAATAACCGTTACTGAACGAATTCCATTTTTAATCACCGTAATAATACCACCCGTTGTCTCTCGTCCGACACCTAAAGCAAAAGCACCTAATAATCTATCTCCCTCACGTAAAGGAAAGAATATAAAATCATAATTATCCCCTTGTAACTCAAAATTCTTCTTAATTAGCGAGTCAGCACTGATCAACCCACCTACTTTTGATTCAAACTCAGGAATCTCAACTACTTTTTCGCCGTAATTATCATAAATATTGCTTTTGATTATCCTTTTTTCTTCGCCGAACTGATAAATAGCAAATTTTTCAGTCTCCTGGTCTAAACCCGATAAATACTGTTCCTGAGGAATATATTCTACAATTTCCCAGTAATCTTCTACCAGATCATCCCAACGGTCATAAATTGGGACTCTTACCCTAACAGCCAACCGATCATCTTCTACCTTCCAGTTGACTACAGACTGTTTATTTTTAATCTGTTGTTCAGTCTTAATGGACATTTGACTGAAGTCAGACGAGGACTCAACTAAATCAAACTGTTCTTCTAACTTTTTCTCAGTTGGGGTATCGCTTTGCTCAAAAATATTCTGCACTCTAATAAAAACTTGCTTTTTGCTATCTTCTAGGTTGGCCATTAAATTATTCTTATTAGTTATCAGTTCTTCTTCTAACAGTCGATCTCCGGTTTTTTCCGCTTGATCAGTAAAATAAATCAAGACTATCAATGTTGGAATCACTAGGACAACCACCGAAATAATTAAAATTTTATTATAAAGTTTCATTTTTATTCACCACTTTCTTTTACTGGCTTGAATCTACCATCCAATTCAGCCTCAACCGGTGAATTACTTTTAATATAATCAGTGATTAAAACCCGCATCTTCTGGGATAGATATCTAATATTTTCAGCTTCCTCAAATTCTACATAGTTATCACCGCCATCGGCTAAAAAATCAATCGTTGCCACTTCATAATTCCGCTCTGGCTTTAATTCTTGACCGTCAACTTTGATTGACACTACCCGCTCTCCTTTATCTTTCTCCGGATCATATATATACTTCAGACCAGCGGGTAAGAGAGGATCTTTAGCAAAAGTAGCACTCCTTTCCAGCAGTCTTCTAATCTCTTTACCTTCTAGCTCAAGCAAGGTAACAGAGCTGGGAAACGGGAAGACATCATAGATATCTTCAGCCCGAATCTTTTCGTCAAATCCAGCTCTGATCCCGCCTTGATTAAGCAAGGCAATCTCAGCCCCAGTTTCTGCTAACAAAGCATCAGTCAAAAAATTTCCTATTTCTGACTCCCGTCTAGCTCCTTCCTCAATCCCTTTAATTCCTCCCCGAGAGCTGCCCACCATCTGAGTTAAAATCTGATCCAAACGAGCCGTATAATCAGCAACCAACTTTCCGACCTCAATATCGGGAGCCAACTCCTTATCAGTCACAGCTAAATTAAACCAATCAGTCTCGACTACTCCTTCACCAGGCTGATACTCCAGCAGATAAGAGCCGACGGACTTTCCTTCGCCCGCCGTCCGGACGATATCGACTCCCGACTCTTCTAAGGGCGTCGATAAAAAATCATACTCATCGGTACGAGAAATAATCAAGTCCAACTGTTCGCCATACTGCTCGGCTATTTCTCGGTCTCGTTGTGGTTTAAGGGACGAAATTAAAATCAGTATATCTGCTTTAGATTCCAGTTCAGACAACAACCTATCCAAGGCCAGATCCGCTGACTCAAATTCCAGATCTTCGGTATTACTTTCTAAAGTAACCTGAGCCATGTTTTCATAGGTTAAACCAATCACGGCTACTTTAGTCCCCTCTTCTGTCTCAGTAATTAAGGTTGACTCAAAAGGACGTGAGTCATCTGATTTCCGTTTCACATTTGCAGCTAAAGGACTAAATTCAGCTGGCTCTAAAGCCTCTTTTAAAAAAGAAATACCGAGATCAAATTCCCGGTTGCCGAGAGCTACAGCATCATAATCCAAATGATTAAATGCCTCGACCATTACCTCCCCTTGAGTATAATAGGAGTAGCTAGAACCGGTCAGACTGCTACCAGCATCCAGGAGTATAGTCTCGGAAGCAGCCCGTTTTTCTTTGGCTTTTTCTATCCCAGCTGATAACAAAGCTAGACCACCTTCTTTAACTCCGCCCTCCTTTTCTTCGGGCAGTACTTGGGCTTTTAAGGCATCAGTATGAATAATATTGATTTTTTCTGTTTGGAAAAAGTAATGATTAAAAAAGAAGGCTATACTGATCAAAAATATGATGACCCCACTTAAAATTAATTTATTTTTTTTGATTTTTCTCACTCCTTTGATTAAATTTATAGGAAAACTATATCAAGTTAGTTTCATAAATTAGAATGAGTCTTGCTTGGTTTAGTTAATAATAAGAAGAAAATAATCAAATTGCAAACATTTATACAATTGAGCAATGCCTGAAGTCTAACCTGTTCATCGACTAGCTCCTTACTTATTTAATTTAGTGATTACTCTTTCTAGCAGTTAATGGAAACCATTGTGAATTTAAAAATATCACGCAAGGTATGGAGAGAAAAAAATAGAAAGAGCTTATTTAAATTGCAGATTTTTACTGTTTGTTAAAAATTTATTTTAATAAAGGACTTTTTATCTTTTTATTTAATATTTAATGTTGGGTCAATCATCAGACGAATGACCAATTTATCAAAAATAAGGAGGGGTCAAAAAACATGACTGAAGATGCACAAGCAACAGAAGGACTAATTGATCGGTTTTTAGACCGCATTGAGAAAACAGGAAACAAATTACCACATCCAATTACTTTATTCTTTATCTTAGCTGGTTTAACTCTCGGTATTTCCTGGATTGTCAGCTTATTCGAAGTAGCAGTCAAACATCCAGGAACTGGAGAAACAATTGAAGCAGTTAATCTTCTTTCTCGTTATGGAATTAGAAAGATTTTTTCTGAGGCAGTACCTAATTTTACTAATTTTGCTCCATTAGGTGTAGTTTTAGTAGCAATGCTTGGAGTTGGAGTTGCTGAAAAATCTGGTTTGGTTAAAGCAGCTTTGAAAACAATTGTTCTAAATGCACCTGACAAATTTATAACTGCCGCTATAGTCTTTGCCGGTATAATGTCAAACGTAGCTTCTGATGCTGGCTATGTTGTTCTAGTACCACTAGGAGCTATTATCTTTGGTGCTAAAAAACGACATCCCTTAGTTGGCTTAGCTGCTGCCTTTGCTGGAGTCTCAGGTGGGTTTAGCGCTAATTTATTAATTTCCACCCTCGATCCAATGTTAGCCGCTATCTCTCAAGAAGCAGCACAATTAATTGATTCTGGTTATACCGTTGCACCAACGGTTAACTGGTGATTTATGATTGTTTCAACCTTTGTGATTACTATAGTTGGTACTTGGGTTACAGAAAAGATTGTTGCACCTCGCTTTGGTGAAT
>JAWOFC010000313.1:0-5357 GCA_046482455.1 Halanaerobacter sp.
CTTCAGGATTTAAAACAGCAACTTCAATCTCTTCATCTTCTGCAACTACTTCTTCTGGTTTAGCATTAGAATATGTTAATTCATCTGCAGGTATAAACCCTTCAGTCTTAGCACCTACATCAACATAGACTCCTTTTGCTAATATCTGCGAAACTGTACCTTCTACTACTTCTCCCTTATTCAGCTCAGTAGCAGAAAAATCTTCTTCTTCTTCCATCTTTGTTTCTTCTACTGTTTCATCTTGTTCTTCTACTATTTCCTCTTGCTCCTCTACTGTTTCCTCTTGTTCCTCTACTGTTTCATTTTCTTCTGTAACTACTTCTGTTTCTTCTTGCTTTTGCTCTTCATTAATCTCTTCTTTAATCTCTTCCATTCTTTTCACAGCCTCCTTAATTATCCAGTTAGGGGTCGAAGCCCCAGCAGTAATACCTACCTTTTTAATATTAGTAAACCAATCTGCCTGCAGTTCTTCCGCCATTTCTACATGGTGTGTAGGAACACCATGTTCATGGCATATTTCTGCTAACCGATTGGTATTAGCACTATTATAACCACCTAGTACCATCATCAACTCCACCTCTTGAGATAATTTAGCTGCCTCTTCTTGGCGTTGACTAGTAGTGGTACAAATAGTGTTATGCACTTTTAGATCCTTCACTTTTGGTAATAAATGGTTGACTAAATTTTGCAGGCGGGAGATTGATTGTGTAGTTTGAACAATAACACCAATTTTATCAGTTTTAGGAATCTTAGAAAAGTCTGATTCATCCTCAATAACTATAGCTTGCTCATTAGTAAAACCTAAAATTCCCGCAACTTCAGGATGGTTTTTATCACCACTAATTAAGACTTGATAACCTTCTTCCTTTAAGTGCTTAGCTTTCTCTTGTGCTTTTTTGACAAAAGGACATGTAGCATTAATTACTTCTAGGTCCTTTTCCTTAGCTTCAGTAATAACTTCAGGTGCTACACCATGAGAACGAATTATAATTGTTCCCTCTGCAACATCTTTTATGTCATCAGCCACTTTAACTCCTACATTATTTAGTTTACTTACTGCCTGTGGATTATGTATTAATGGACCTAAAGTATAAACTTCACCTTCTTGTGCTTCCCCAGCATTAAAAGCAATCCCCATTGCTCGGTCAACACCAAAACAAAATCCAGCATAATCGCCTACCAAAATTTCCAACTTAATTACCCCTTCCTTCACTTAACAACAAATAAAATTCTTCCTTATTATTATATCCAAGTTTTTTCAAATTATTATATAAGTAGCCTAAATCTCATATCTAAATCTTTTCTCTAGAAGTCAAGACTTACAATAATTAGTCCGACTATAACTATTATAACAAAAACAGACTGGAAATAAAAGAAGTTTTACATTTTTCCTCTTTAATCTACTTTAAATCAAATTTGAATTAAAGCAAAGAGAGAATAGGAGTTATAGAACCTAATAAGAATCCTAACACGGCCCCAAACCAAGTAATTGCATTTAATTCTGTCTCAATGACATCTAATAATAACCTCTCTACTTCTAAAACATCGAAAGAATTAATCTTATTTTTGACTAAATTCTTGAAATCTAATGTTGCAAAAATTGTACCTAAATGATGCTCCATAATATATTCAATAATATTTACTAGCCCATTTTCTAATTGCTCTATTAGCTCTGCATCTAATTCTTTAAAATGATTAGCCATAGGTCTAGTAAAGAACTCTTCAATTTTAAAATCAACTATATCCTTTAAAAAACTCATCAAAAGACCACTCTGGACTATTTTATCAATTAATGAATTTAGGAGTTCCTCTTGCTGTGAAGAGTCTAAAAACTGAAGTAGCTTTTCTTCTAATTTTGTTAAAAGCTCATTAATATTTTCTTCTTTTGATAATTGCTCTACTATTTTTTCAGCTACTTTAGCTAAATCTTCTTCATCTATTTGCGTAGTAATTGAAGTGCAAGGAGTAGAGAGTAAAGAATCAATCAACTTATCAATTTCTCGCATAATCCGTTCTTGATTCTCTTCTTCTTGAGCATAAGATATTAAATAGTTTAAAAACTTCTCTACTATCGTATCCTTAAACCCAGATAACATAGATAACATAGGATTGTTAGCAAAGAATTCATCCACTTTTATTTCAATCTGTGACTTTAACTCTTCTGATTCCAGAAAAGAGATCAAATGATCAATAACTTCTGGTTTCTGTTCTTCTAGCCAAGCTTTTAAAGATTGTATTACAGAATCAGGCAGTACTTCTTTAACTGTTTGATCATCATCAAAGTTATCTAACTCTTTTTTGAGATAAGATAAGACCTGATTCTCTAAATCTCTTCTAAGAGTTTCACCTTGTATTAATTCTACTAGTTTATCTTTAAAAGTGCTATATTCTTGAGAAGCAAAGTAATCTCTAACCTTCTCTATTTGCTCATCTTCACTAAGCCTCGACTTTATTAATGCTAAAGTCCTATCACTATGCAGTGAATCTTTTATATTTTTAGTAACAACTCTTTTCAAAAGCTCTTTTATCTTCTCCACTTCACCACTCTTAGCAAAAATACCAACTAATATTTCTTCTAAACTCCTTCTTTCATCCTCTAAGTTTTGAATCTTCTCTTTAATAAACCCCTGCACTTTATTCTTCATATCTGGACCTTGTAGAATCTGTTCGAAAGCATCAGGAGTTAATAAGGTCTTTCCTACCATATCACCAATACTTTCAGCTAATGCTGTTCTGCGGCGGGGAATAACTCCAGGAGTAAAAGGAACCTCAATACCAAATATCTCTTTTTTAGTTAATGGTCTAAATAACATCTTAATTGCTAACCAATTAGTCCAATAACCGATAAATGAACCAACTAAAGGACTAATGATAAATACTGAATCCATAACAATATTCCCTCCAAAATATAATAATTAAGTTAATTAAGTATTAAGTAAAATTTAATCATCCAAAAATAAATTAGCTGCTTTACGTCCCTTTCTGACATGATAAAATGCTTTAAATAAATTACCTTGTTTATAATAATTAGCTCCTAATAAAAATTGGGTATATTCATCATCTTTAATCTCTAATGAGTTCTCTAAAGTCTGTTTAGCTTTATTATACTTTTTTAACTCATGTTGGGTAACTGCCAAATAATTATAACTCCAAATATTTTCAGAATCTAAAGAGACTATTTCCTCAAATAATTGCTTAGATTTCTTATAATCATCAGCAGTATAGTGGGCAAAAGCCAAATAATTAATCCGTTTTATATCAGGATTAGAATCTTCGCAATCAGCTTGATAGTTCTTAATTAACTCCTCTAATCTCTGCTCTCGATTATCCACTTTCTTTAACTCTTTAAATAATTGGGCTGCTTTTTCAATCTCTCCTAAATTCGAATAGGCTACAGCTAATTCGTATTTAGTAATATAATCTTGGGGGTTCTTCTGTAGATCCTTTTCTCTCTTTTGAGCTACCTGCTGCCATTCAGACTTATATTTACTCTCTCCCAATATAACTTGAGCATTAAATAACAATAATCCCAAAATAAATAAAACTACTATCTTTTTCATAATTTCACCTCTATAATAGTGATAATACTTCTACTAGTTTAAATTAAACAAAACTAAAGCAAATCCTTCTTTTTATCAATAAATAAATCTATATCTAAAACAGAAAAAATAAGAGTTGTAAGTATGAATAGTTATCATTTTAGCCTGCGGTTCTGTGCCTACACTAAAGGCAGAACTAGAATCACTATTTAAAAATTTTGGCTCTCCAATATAACTACCGGTCTGATTTAAAAACAGTTCATCTAAAAGGTGTTGTTGAATCAAATAATGAGCATAGCTAGGAGCTTCAACCATTATCCTATCCAAACCAGCTTTTTTTAAGAATTTAAATAATTTCTTCTCATCAAGTTGCTCATCATCACCTGTAACTAAGAGAATGATTTTTGAGCTTTCTTTTCTTAAATTAATGGCTCTATTATAATTATTTTCAGTTAAATTTATCATATGCAGGGGATAATCAAGGTTTTTAGTTATATGTTGAGCCCCATGCGGTGAAGTTGCAATAATTAGAGGAATCTCTTCCTCATTAAAGATACGATGTTGATAGGGAATAGACTGACCTGTCTTAGAGATTATTATATTATAAGGCACTTCAGGTTTCTCCATTAAATTGCTTCGTGCAGTTACTAAATCTTGATCAAAAACATGGGCAGTTAGATTAGATTCCACCTCTAAAGTCTTAGGACCTAATATTATTCCATCAGCAGCTGCTCTTAATAGGTTTAAAATCCATAGATCAGCCTGACCTGCTCCTGGATCTGAATTTTCACTGCGCACAATCTGACTTGATTTGGGATTATTCTTAAAAGCAATACTGCAATCAATAGAAGAGACAAAACAAGCAAATAAAAGAGGACGATTCAATCTTAGCTTAGGGAATTTTAATAAACCATAGATCTCTTTTATCTTAGCAAAATTCAGCTTACTAACCTGATAATCAGAACTAAAATCAGCATAAATACGCTCTAGTGCAATCTCATCTACTGCAAATTCTTTACTAGCTAAAGAAATTTTATCACCTCGTCTCTTATTAATTAATCTATCCTATTTGATTCATCCTTATTCCCAATCTCTTCACTTTCATTATCTCCATTCTTTTCTTGATAAGCAGCATCTAAAGCGTTCTTAGTAGAACTTAAAAGAATATCCTCGATTTTAAAAACGTTCTCTTCTCCTACATCATCTATTATCCCAGAATTTTTAAGAACTTTATATAATTTTTCATTAACTCCAGCAATCTTAACTAAACCGCCCTTTTTATGCACCTTAGTAATAAATTCTTTTAACTCACGAATAATAGTTAAATCCATTCTTTCTATATTCCGCACCCGAATCACAAAATCTTCCCCCGTTTCTAATAATCGCTCTAACTCTTCTTTTAAGTTGTCAGCTGAACTAAAGTGTAAATTCCCACTTAGATCTACTACAATACATCCCTTTTCTATCTCACTTTGCTTTTCTAAATCTTCAGCTAATTCATCAACATTTTCAGTCTGACGCAGTTCTCCCTTTTTAGGGTCTGCTTCATAATGAACTGGCTTAATGTTCACCTTACTGCTCTCTTTTAAGACTATAATCGCTGAGACTAGAACTCCAAAATAGATTGCATAATCAATACTAGGAGCAGTGATTGTAGCTATAAAAGTAATACCAAAGATCATAGTATCACCTTTAGTGGTTTGAAAAGCCTGCTTTAGTTCATCCATATCAATCATACTAACTGCCACCATAATCACTAAACTAGCTAAAGCAACTATGGGAATATATTCAAATATTCCACTAAATAACAACATAAAT